>NZ_KB903152.1:0-52756 GCF_000379565.1 Cupriavidus sp. UYPR2.512
CGCATCCGCATCACCGATGCGCTGCGACAACAATTCGTCGCGCACAGCCCAGATGGCTACGTCGTCATGCAGGAAGCAACCAAGCTGCTCGGCGTGTCCCGCCAAACTGTGTTGCAGCGTGTAAAGCGCGGCGAACTCGATGCCGTCCTGGTCTGCCAGGGACGGCGCAAAGGCTTACGCATCAAGGCAGTCAGCGAACAACCTGACCTCTTCGAGCACGCTTCATGAACCAAAGGGCATTGCTATGTATGATCCAAAAACTGTTCCAGATCGAGGTCTACAACCCACGTGTACCCCGACTGGATATAGCTCTGCGCTCGTGCCACCGCCTGATGCGCCGAGCGACCTGGCCGGAAACCATAGCTGGAGTCCGAGAAGGTCGGATCCCACTGCCTTTGCAGCACCTGCAGCACCGCCTGTTGGACGAGTCGATCGAGCGCAGAGGGCACACCCAACTTTCTGGTGCCGCCGTCCGGTTTCGGTATTTCGACCCGCCGCACCGGTTGCGGCCGGTAGCTGCCGCTCAACAGGGCCGCTCGTATCGTCAGCCAGTGCTCACGCAGAAACCCCGGTAAGGCCCGGACCGTCATGCCGTCCACGCCCGGGGAGCCCTTGTTGGCCTTCACTCGCTTCAGCGCCTGTCGCAGGTTCTCTCGTTCACATACTGCTTCCATCAGTCGGTCGCAAACCGACGGGCTTTCGGTCTCGGGCTTCGCCGCCATGGATTCAGCCCCTCGACGACAGAGCATCGGGGCTTCACCCCTATCCCCGGCATCAAGGCCGCCTTGCGTTTTCTGCTGCCCTTCCATGTCGAGTTGTCCGGCTTACTTGCCGCTCCTTTCCGTTCGGGCCTTCCGGCGTTGCCGCCGTACTTCGCCTTCTGCTGACTCCTGCCGGGCGGTCAGCGACCCTCACGAGTCGCTCAGTCCTGGTTCCAGGACACCCTGCAGGCCTCCCGAGGTAAGCCCAACCGCCTTCGCCACACACCTGCCAGATTTACCACCCCCGCCCTTGATGGTTATGGACTTCGCGATCATATGCTCGCTCGTCCGGCCGGGTAGGCCTCATATCTGATTTCTGTTCGTCAGGTCGTGGCTTTGTTCCACGCTTCCTTCAAACCCCGCCTCGCGACGACGCCCTTGCGCTTCACTAATCCTTCACCACCATCAGGTTGGATAGGGGACTTGCACCCCCGAGCTGTTGGGCATGCTCGGCACACATAAAAAACCCGCGGCCATTGCGGCCGCGGGCGGAAGCTTCAGGAAGACTCCGGAAGCTCTGTCATGGGGAGCGCCCCCGCACCCATGACCTGACCGATTCTAGGGGGGCGCCCGTGTTGCCAGTTTGACGCAGGTTAAATTTGTTCCAGTCGGATCCGGTTGCGGCCAGCCTGGCATGAATCACCCGGCGGCCGGCATCACCCCGGATCCGTCACCTCCTGCGGGGCAACGACAGCGCGCACCGGCGCCAGCCCGTCCCTGCCCTCCGTGCCATGGGCGTCGTCGGCAAGCACTGAGCGCACAATCTCGGCAAACGCCGCGTCCGCTTCCGGCATCGGCAGCAGCATCCAGACATGGAACATTCCCTCGCCCTCGTGATACCGAAGCGGCAGGCCTTGCTCGTCGGCCATCTGGCGGAACTTCCTGCAGTCGGGCAGCAGGATGTCGTGGGTGCCGATGAACAACGTGGTGGGCGGCAGCCCGCGCAACACGCCGTGCATGGGACTGACCTGCGGCAAGGTGACCGGATCCGCGCCGGCATAGACGCGCCCGCATTCAATGCCCCCAGGGCGTGACAGCATCGGGTCGAACGGCTCCAGGGCGTCGATGCCGGGATTGTCGCCGGTGGCATCCAGGAATGGCGACAGCAACACCAGGCGCCGCGGCAGTGGTTGGCCGCTGTCACGCAGCACCTGTGCCAGCGCCAGCGCCATGCCGCCGCCAGCGGAGTCGCCCATGACGGTCAGGTCTGCGCCCGGATAGCGCTGCCGCAGCGCCTGCCACAGCGGCACCATGGCCGCGAACACGTCGCGGTGGGTATGTTCCGGCGCCAGCGGATAGACCGGCACCGTCACCGCGCAGCCAAGCGCGTCCACCAGCTTGCCGATGAAATCCCAGTGCTGGCTGACGATATCAAAAACATAGCCGCCGCCGTGCAGGTAAAGGATATGACGGGCATTACCATGCGCAGGCCCGCTCCTGGGCTGCACGGTGTAGACCTCCATCCCTGCGATCCGCTCCTCGCTGACCGCGTGCCGCGCACGCAGGCGCCGGGACGGATAGGCGCGCCCGACGATACGGCGCCGCCGGATTTCATCATGGAGCGCCTGCGCGCTGGCAAACCGCCGCTTGCGCCGGACCAGGCGCAAGGCAAGCCGCCACAGCTGGCATTGCAGACTTGGCATCGTGTCTCCTCCCGCGCCGGTCTGTCGCCGGCGGCCAGAAAATGTAGGAACGCGCGGCACGGATTGCGCTCACGAGGGACTTTCACCCTCAAGTGAGTGCGCCCTGCCCGGCGCACCAATGAAAAAAGGAGCCGGCAAGCGGCTCCTTTCTTTCAGGACAACGTGGCGCAGATCAGGCTGCGGCATCCTTCAGCTTCTTCAGCGGACGGACCTTGACCTTGACGCTGGCCGGCTTGGCCGGGAACCAACGCTCTTCACCGGTGAACGGGTCCTTGCCGAAGCGCTTCTTCTTGGCCGGCACTTGCTGCGCCGTGACCTTCAGCAGGCCGGGCAGCGTGAACTCGCCAGCGCCCTTCTTGTTCAGCGCGCCGACGATGGTGGTTTCCAGGTGGGCCAGCACCGTCTTCACGGCCTTGGGTTCCAGCTGGGTCTGGGCTACCAGGTGAGCGACCAGGCTCGACTTGTTGAAGGTGTCCTTCAGCGGGCGCGCAACGGGCGCAGCGGCGGGAGCAGCCTTCTTGGCCGGCGTGGCCTTCTTGGCGGCAGCCTTCACGGGTGCCTTGGTTGCCGCAGCCTTCTTGGCAGCGGGCTTGGTTGCAGTCTTCGCGGTCGGTTTCGCTTTGGTCGCCATATCGATATTCGTAAGTTGAACAGATGGGTGTCGGCAGGTGTTTCGCATTGCTTCTCAGCGTTGCGCAATCGTCTTCTCGACGCCCACTGAATCATAGCGGAAAGTACCGTAAGTCAAGGGGTTTTCGTGCATGCGAAGCGTAAAACCCGGTGAAAACCCCGGGTTTTGTCGCGGCTTTGCCTCAGTGGAAACGCGAATACGGCCTACGTCCCCCCGTTTTGGCGTTCGCGGCAGCTTCTTCAGGTGCCTGCGCGCGCAGCGATGCGCGTGCCGCAGCGCTACCGTTTGCTGCCTGCTCACCCGTGCCAAGCGCCAGCAAGGAATCCGCGAAGAGGGTGCCGAGCGCGATCATCGCCAGCCTTGCATCGGCATGCCACCATGCCTGCCAGCACGCATGCAGGCCGGCCTGCATGCCGAACAGGCTCGCCACGCACAGCAGTGAAACCGGTGCACCGGCCGCCAGTGCGAGGCGCGCCGCGATATACGAAGGCAGCCTGGCGCTGGCATCGAGCCCGCTGCGCGGGCTGGCGGCGCGGCTGCGACTGCCGGCGGGGCTGCCTTGATCAGTGCGCGCGGGCGGCCATGGCCTCGCGCGTGTCGCGTGCCAGCCCAAGCGCAAAGGCGGTCTCCGCCACCAGGAACAGCGGGCCGATCAGCAGGCCGGCCAGGTCGTCGACGAACGCCGGCTTGCGCCCCTCGTAATAGTGGCCGATGAACTGGATCACCCATCCCACCACGAACAGGCCAAGGCCGATGGCAAGCCACCAGACGGTGGGCAACGCCGCAATGTGCGCGCCGGCATAGAGAAAGAACGCCAGGATGACCGCCATCGCTACCCCGAACACCAGCGACAGGCGCAGGTAGAACAGGCACGACAGGATGTACAGCAGCATCGCCGGCGTCATGTAGGCAGAGCCGTCGCCCAGCGGCAGGGCCGGGCGCGCCAGCAGCGTCGTCACTGCCAGCACGATCATCGGGATACCGATGAAGTGTGTAAAGACGTTGCGCGGGTCGCGATGGTAGGCGGCGTAGTTGGCCAGGTGTTCGATCAGGGTTTTCACGGGGGCGTCTCCTTGTATGCGCAGGCGTGCGCGCGCGGCGCCGCAAGGGCTTCCGGACGCTGCCGCCTGCTGCCGCGCGGCGGGCGCGATGTGGATTTATAGTAGTGGGCGCGCACCGTGCGGTCTGTCAGGTTTTTGACAGTCCGGACTGTCGCAGCGTGCCCTTGTGTGTCCCGGCTGACACCCGGCACAGCCCCCATCTGATAGGAGACCGGCATGGGACTGGCGAGCCCGCCGCAATGCCCCCCATCGCAACTCGCCGGCGCACTGCCCGGCCCGGTGCCGCCGCGCGACGATGCGCTTGCTGCCGTACGTGCCGGCGCCTGGTTCAGCCAGTTGCCGCCGGCGCTGCGCCAGGCACTGCTCGATGACGGCAGCCTGCGCCGGCTGGTTGCCGGCGAGACGCTCTTTGCCCGCGGCGACCGTTTCGACGGCCTGTATTGTGTCGCCAGCGGCACCATGCAGATCCACGCCAGCGGCGAATCGGGCAAGGCGGCGTTGCTCGGCCTGCTGGAGCCCGGCACTTGGTTCGGCGAAATCTGCCTGTTCGACGGCCTGCCGCGCACCCACGACGCGCGCGCGGTCAGCGCCACGATGCTGTGGCACGTGCCGCGCGCCAGCCTGGAACGGCGCCTGGCGCAGCAGCCGGCATGGTGGCAGGCCTTCGGGCAACTGCTGGCAGCCAAGACGCGCCAGGCCTTCAACTATGTCGAGGAAGCACAGTTGCTGCCGCCGGCGGCCCGCATTGCCCGGCGCCTGGCCGCGATCGCGCATGGCTACGGCAACCTGCCGCAGGCCCAGGCCACGCAGCGCGTGCGCATCCCGCAGGAGCAGCTGGCACAGATGCTGGGCCTGTCGCGCCAGACCGTGAACCATGCGCTGCGCGAACTGGAAGCACGGGGCCTGCTGCGGCTGGAGTATGGTGGCATTGAACTGCTTGACCTGCGGGCGCTGGAAGCGCTCAACTGAACGCATCGCACCGGAGCCCCGCACACCATGATGACCCTGGACGCCCCCCAACTGGACGCCTGGCTGGCGCGCCTCGGCATTGCCGCCCCGCCCTCGCCCACGCTGGAAGCGCTGGATATCGTATTGGCCGCGCACCTGGCCAGCATTCCGTTCGAGAACATCGATCCGCTGCTGCGCCGGCCAGTGCGGATCGAGTTGGATGCGGTCTTCGACAAGCTCGTCACGCGCCGGCGCGGCGGCTACTGCTTTGAACTCAATACACTGCTGGCGGCCGGGCTGGGCGCACTTGGCTACGCCGTGACGCCGCTGGCCGCGCGCGTGCGCTGGGGCGTTCCCGACGATGTGCCGACCGCGACCTCGCACATGCTGCTGCGCGTGGAAGTGGCGCATCGCAGCTACGTTGCCGATGTCGGTTTCGGCGGCCCCACGCCATACCGGGCGATGCCGCTGTCCGAGCCCGGCGATGACAGTTTTCCATACCGGCTGGCCCCTTCGCCGCCGGAGACCGCCGCCACCGCGTTCCACAGTTACGACCTGGAGGCGCGCGGCGATGCCGGCTGGATCAAGGTCTACCGCTTCGACCTGACGCCGCAGCCGTGGATCGATTTCGTGCCGCGCAACTGGTATGTATCGACACACCCTGACAGCGTGTTCCTGCAGCGGCTGATGGCCGCGCGCACCGACGGCGGCACCCGCGTGACGCTGGCCGACGGCGACCTGGCCGAGCGCGCACCGGACGGCACCGTGCACCGGACGCGGCTGGCCTCGCCCGAGGCCGTGGTGCAGGCCTTGTCGGATCGATTCGGCGTGCTGCTGGACGATGACCTGCGGCGTGGCCTGGCCGACGCCCTGCCGGCGTTGCTGGCGCCCGCAACGGTATCTTCCGGCACCTGAGGCGCCATGATTTTGCTATGCAGCATGCCTGCCATGCACGGCGCGCATTGCCCGCAGAAAGAATCCTGATATGGCCGGCGCACGGCACCCGGGCCTGTGGACTGAGGCCAGCGGCGCCACCATAATGTCCCGGCGATGCTGCCTGCGGGCACGTCGCCAGGACAAAGCCGGCCCCTGACGCCGGCGCAGCCATACAGGAGACTCCATGTCATTGTTTGATCTGACGGGCAAGGTTGCCATCGTCACCGGCTCCTCGCGCGGGATTGGCCGCGCCATCGCCGAGCAGATGGCCGTCCAGGGTGCCAAGGTGGTCATTTCTTCGCGCAAGATCGAGGCCTGCCAGGAAGTGGTGGATGCCATCAACGCCCGCCATGGCGCCGGCACCGCGATCGCGGTCCCTGCCAATATTTCTTCGAAGGACGACCTGCAGCGCCTGGTCGACGAGACCAACCGCGCCTTCGGCAAGATCGATGTGCTGGTCTGCAATGCCGCGTCCAACCCGTACTACGGGCCCATGAGCGGCGTGTCGGACGACCAGTTCCGCAAGGTGCTGGACAACAACGTCATCTCCAACCACTGGCTGATCCAGATGGTGGCCCCGCAAATGATCGACCGCAAGGACGGCTCGATCATCATCGTGTCGTCGATCGGCGGCCTGCGCGGCTCGCCCACCATCGGCGTGTACAACATCTCCAAGGCTGCCGACTTCCAGCTGGCGCGCAACCTCGCCGTCGAGTTCGGGCCGCACAACGTGCGCGTGAACTGCATCGCGCCGGGGCTGATCAAGACCGACTTTGCGCGCGCGCTGTGGGAAGATCCCGAGCGCTACAAGCAGTCCACCCAGGGCGCCCCCCTGCGCCGCATCGGCGAACCCGTCGAGATCGCCGGGGCGGCGGTCTACCTGGCGTCGGCAGCCAGCACCTTCATGACCGGCCAGGCGCTGGTCGTAGACGGCGGCGTGACCATCTGAGCGTCTGACCCAAGCGTTGCGGGCGCCGGCCCTGAGAGCCGGCGCCCGCCGCTTTTCCTGCATTTCCCTCAACCTGCAGTGCAGTTCCGGGAGGCAGTCATGTCGAGCAATCCGCAAGTGGCCGGCATCTGGCCGGTCATGTCGCTGGCCGAGGCCCACGCCCGGCTTACCGCGCCCGGCGCGCCGTTCGAAACCGAAACGCGCGTGATCCGCGGCATCCCCACCACCGTCTGGAAGAACGCACCGCCCACGCTGCGCGAGCTGTTGCTGGCCACGCGCGCGTTTGCCGACCGCACCTTCGTGGTTTACGAGGACGAGCGCGTTTCCTACGATGCCTTCCGGCGCGCCGCCATCTCCCTGGCCCATGCACTGGTGCGCGACGGTGTGCGCAAGGGCGACCGCGTGGCCGTGGCCATGCGCAACCTGCCTGAATGGCCAGTGGCTTTCTATGGCGCGCTGCTGGCCGGCGCAATCGTGACACCGCTCAATGCCTGGTGGACCGGCGCCGAGCTGGAGTATGGCCTGGCCGATTCGGGCAGCCGCGTGGCGATCGTCGATGCCGAACGGCTCGACCGCATCCTGGAACACCTGCCGGGCTGCCCGGCGCTGGAACGCGTCTATGCTTCACGTGCCGGCGGCACCGCGGCCGAGCCGCGCGTGGTCCCGCTGGAGAGCGTGATCGGCAGCCCGGCTGACTGGGCCGCGCTGCCGGACCAGGCGCCGCCGCAGGTCGACATCGATCCGGACGACGACGCCACCATCTTCTACACCTCGGGCACCACCGGCAAACCCAAGGGCGCGCTCGGCACGCACCGCAACTCCACCAACGTGGCAGTCGCCGGCAGCTTCAGCCCGATCCGCAACCTGTTGCGCCGGGGCGAGCCGATTCCCGCGCCCGACCCCGCCGCGCCGCAAAAGGCCATGCTGCTGGCGGTGCCGTTCTTCCACGTCACCGGCTGCATGGCGGTGCTCAACGGCGCCATCGCCACCGGCGGCAAGATCGTGCTGATGCACCGCTGGGACGCGCTGCGCGGCATGGAACTGATCGAGCGCGAGCGCTGCACCGCGGCCGGCGGCGTGCCCACCATCGCATGGCAGATCCTGGAGCATCCGGAGCGCGGCCGCTTCGACCTGTCCTCGCTGGAGAACGTCAACTACGGCGGCGCGCCGGCATCGCCTGAACTGGTGCGGCGCATCGGCGAGATATTCCCGCTGGCCGCACCCGGCATCGGCTGGGGCATGACGGAAACGTCGTCCACCTTCACCAGCCACAGCGCCGAGGAATACGTGATGCGCCCGGACAGCAGCGGTCCGGCGCTGCCGATCGGCGAGATGAAGGTGGTGGACGGGCTAGGCCGCGCGTTGCCGCCCGGCGAAACCGGCGAGCTGATGGCGCGCGGCGCCAATGTCGTGCGCGGCTACTGGAACAAGCCCGAGGCCACGGCGCAGACCTTTGCCGACGGCTGGCTGCGCACCGGCGACATTGCGCGGCTGGATGAGGAAGGCTACGTCTATATCGTCGACCGGATGAAGGACATGCTGATCCGCGGTGGCGAGAACATCTACTGCATCGAGGTGGAAAGCACCCTGTACGAGCATCCGGCGGTGATGGATGCCGCGGTAGTCGGGCTCGCGCACAAGACGCTGGGCGAAGAGCCGGCCGCGGTGGTCAGCCTGAAGCCCGGCATGCAGGCGAGCGAGGCCGTTCTGCAGGATTTCGTGCGCACGCGGCTGGCGGCATTCAAGGTGCCGGTGCGTATCCTGATTTACCAGGAGATGCTGCCGCGCAATGCCAATGGCAAGATCCTGAAGTCGAACCTGCGCAAGCTGTTCGACGCGGCCGCCTGACTCGCGGCAGGACAGCCGACTCGACAAAAACAACAAGGAATAACAAATTGACGGAACCAGCAAAGCGTGACCACTCCCTGTCCACGCCAGTGCGGGCACCTATCGCCGTGGCACTCGCCGCCCTGGTGGCGGGCTGCGCCGCCGGCGGCACCAACCTGTCCGCGGTGCCAGAGCTGCGCCCCGGCGTTGCGGCAGGGTACCTGGCGGCCGATGCGCGCCCGGACAGCCTGAAGCTGCTGCCCGGGCCGCCGGCGCAGGGCTCGCCCGCCCTGGCGCTGGATGAAGACGCCGCACGCCAGGCCGGCACGTTGCGCGGCTCGGCGCGCTGGCAACTGGCTACCGAAGATGCCGTGCTGACGTTCCCCCGGGCCGCCGGCGCGTTCTCATGCGCGCTGGGCGTGCCGGTCAGCGAGAAGGACACGCCCTACCTGAACATCCTGCTGCGGCGCAGCCTGGCCGATGCCGGCCTGTCCACCTACGGCGTCAAGGACCGCTACAAGCGCACCCGCCCCTTTGTGGCCAACAAGACGCCGATGTGCACGCCGGCCGAGGCCGCCAAGCTGGAAAAGGACGGCTCGTACCCGTCCGGCCACAGCGCCATCGGCTGGGCCTGGGCGCTGATCCTGGCGGAGGTCGAGCCGGAACGCGCCAATGACATCCTGGCGCGCGGGCGCGCGTTCGGTCAGAGCCGCGTGGTCTGCAACGTGCACTGGCAAAGCGATGTCAACGAGGGCCGCATGATGGCCGCGGCAACGGTGGCGCGGCTGCATGCCGATCCCACCTTCCGCGCCGACCTGGACAAGGCCCGCCGCGAAGTGGCGGCGGCACGCGCCAGCGGCGCGCGCCCGTCGCGCGACTGCCAGGCGGAGAGCGCAGCGCTGGCCCCCTGATCCGCCTGGTGCCGGGCCGGCTACTGCACGGGTTACTTCACGGGTTACTTCACCGGGATGGACGTGCCGGCCGGCACCGGCACGGCGGTGACGCTGTTCTGCGGGCTGCCGCTGACAATGCGGTCGGAGTACGTCAGGTATACCAGCGTATTGCGCTTGCGGTCGACCGCGCGCACGACGTGCAGGACCTTGAACAGGATAGACATGCGTTCGGAGAAGACGTTGTCCTGTTGCCGGATCGGCCCCTTGAAGGCGATCGTGCCTACCTGCCGGCAGGCGATCGATGCCTCCGGCGGGTCTTCGGCCATGCCCAGCTGGCCCTTGATGCCGCCCGTGCGGGCACGCGACACATAGCAGGTCACGCCATCCACCTGGGGGTCGTCATAGGCTTCGATCACGACCTTGTCAGAGCCGGTCATGCGGAAATTGGTGCTGACGCTGCCGATCTCCTCGGCGTGGGCGCCCGCGGCAGCCGCCAGACAGGCGACGGCCAGGGCCGTGCGGACGCGATTGCAGTTGCGCTTCATGGCGTAGTCGGTATTCAGGTCACCGACGACTTGATGTCGTCGTGGCGCTTTTCCATTTCCTGGCGCAGCGCGCGGCGCTGCTGGGCGGCGGCAAAGCGCTGGCGCTCCACCTCGTCGCGCGGCTCCAGCGGCGGCACCTCGGCCGGCGCGCCGTTGTCGTCCACGGCCACCATGGTGAAGTAGCAGCTGTTGGTATGCCGCACCAGCTTGCTGCGGATGTTCTCGGTCACCACCTTGATGCCGATTTCCATCGAACTGCGGCCGGTGAAGTTGACCGAGGCCAGGAAGGTCACCAGCTCGCCCACGTGGATCGGCTGGCGGAACACCACCTGATCGACCGACAGCGTCACCACGTAGCGGCCGGCGTAGCGGCTGGCGCAGGCATAGGCAACCATGTCCAGGTACTTGAGGATGGTGCCGCCGTGGACGTTGCCGGAGAAGTTGGCCATGTCCGGCGTCATCAGCACGGTCATGGAAAGCTGGTGGGACTGGTCGTTCATGATGCGGGTACGGATTGCGGGGCGGGGTTTCAGGGGCGAACCTGCGAGGGCGGCATTGCCTGAATGCAATGGCCGGAACGCTGGCGCCGGCAGTTTAACCCGGATCGTGCCCGCCGTTGCCGGCGGCCGCCCCGTGCCGGCAGGCGTGGCCGTGCCAGGCAACAAAAAAGCGGCCTGCAAGGCCGCTTTTCACGCTGTGGACGCAAATTGCTTACTTCTTCTTGTTCACCGCGTCCTTGAAACCCTGCCCGGCAGAGAACTTGACCGTCTTGGCGGCCGGGATCTTGATGGTCTCACCGGTACGCGGATTGCGGCCGGTGCGGGCGGCGCGTTTGCCGGCGCTGAAGCTGCCAAAGCCCACCAGCGTCACCGAATCGCCCTTTGCCACTGCCTTCTTGATACTGTCCAGCGCTGCGTTGAGCGCACGCTCGGCGGCGGCATTGCTCAGTTCTGCTTCCGCGGCGATGGCCGATACCAGTTCACCTTTATTCATGGCTGATTTCCCTTGTTGGTCGTCGTCACCGATGTGCGTGCCTCGCGGCAAAGCCATCGATCGGCGCAGTCTAATCTGCCCGTCGCGCGTAGAGCAATCCCCAGTGGCACCAATGCGACAAAAAAACCCGCAAATCCTTGCTTGAGGCCGGTTAGCGGGCAATTTCCCACGCTGTTCCCGCTTGCCTGAAGCCGGCTTTGCCTGGCCATCATGCCGCGCGGCAACGCCGGGCCGGCCCGCGCTTGGGGCAAACCAAAGCAGCATAGAACAAATTCCCACAAATGGGGCGACGCACCATAAAGGTTCAGCGTGTGCCGCCGCCGCGCGCCATTTCGGCGCATTCGAACCACCGCGGGGATGCCAGCGGCAACGTTGCCAACAACGCCGACCTGCCTGCACGCGGCATTCCGGTGCGGTTTTACCCGACAAGGTGCACCTGGCACCAGGATGTGGCAATTGCTGGAATGCTTTTTGCATACCCATGCTCCCATTTTGAGCATGAGGTCACTATGGACAACTGGAAGACCGGCACCGACGCCCTGTTTATCCTGCTAGGCGCCATCATGGTGCTGGCGATGCACGCCGGCTTTGCCTTCCTGGAACTGGGCACGGTGCGCAAGAAGAACCAGGTCAACGCACTGGTAAAGATCCTGGTGGATTTTGCGGTTTCAACCATCGCCTATTTCTTTATCGGCTACACCATTGCGTACGGCGTGCAATTCATGTCCGGGGCCGAAACGCTGGCGCAGAAGAACGGTTACGAACTGGTCAAGTTCTTTTTCCTGGCGACATTTGCCGCGGCCATTCCGGCGATTATCTCGGGCGGTATTGCCGAGCGTTCACGCTTCAATCCGCAGCTGCTCGCCACCTTTGTGCTGGTGGGTTTTGTCTATCCGTTCTTCGAAGGCATCGCCTGGAACCAGCGCTATGGCGTGCAGGACTGGATCACGCGCGTGGCCGGCGCACCGTTCCATGACTTTGCCGGCTCGGTGGTGGTGCATGCGCTGGGCGGCTGGATCGCGCTGCCCGCGGTGCTGCTGCTGGGCGCGCGGCGCGGGCGCTACCAGAAGGACGGCCGCATCAGCGCCCATCCGCCCTCAAACATCCCGTTCCTGGCGCTGGGCGCCTGGGTGCTGGCGGTGGGCTGGTTCGGCTTCAACGTCATGAGCGCGCAGACGGTCGACAAGGTCAGCGGCCTGGTGGCGATCAACTCGCTGATGGCAATGGCCGGCGGCACGCTGGCGGCCTGGGCGGCCGGGCGCAACGACCCGGGCTTTGCCTACAACGGCCCGCTGGCCGGGCTGGTGGCGGTATGCGCGGGCTCGGACCTGATGCACCCGCTCGGCGCGCTGATCACCGGCGCGGTGGCTGGCGCGCTCTTTGTCTATATGTTCACGCTGGCGCAGAACAAATGGCATATCGATGACGTGCTCGGCGTGTGGCCGCTGCACGGGCTGTGCGGCGCCTGGGGCGGCATTGCCGCGGGCATCTTCGGGGCCAGGGCGCTGGGCGGGCTGGGCGGCGTGTCGCTGGGCGCGCAGGCAATCGGCACCGTGCTTGGCATCGTGGTGGCAATGGCCGGCGGCACCCTGGTATACGGTGCGCTGAAGAAGCTGATTGGCATCCGGCTGGATGCCGAAGGCGAATTCAACGGTGCGGACCTGACCTTGCACCGGATTTCGGCAACCCCGGAACGGGAAACCAACTGGTAATCGCGTTCGGGCCATCCTGATGGAAACAGACAAGCTGCGCAGAGCAGCTTGTCTTAACAATAATTTGCTTGCGCTTCGGGCATGGCGTCTCAATAATTGCCGTGCCCATGTATTGCGCCGCAACAGCGCGCAGGGCTAGCACGCAGCTGCCGGCTGAATCGGGGGATGTTGTGCCGGCGGCCGGCCGGACACCAACATGAAAGGAATACGCCGATGGATGCCACTACCTTTGATAACCTCAAGGCCCTGGTTGTCACCTACGCGACAGAATTCGGGGTCAAGATCCTGGCGGCCTTTGCCTTCTGGGTCATCGGCCGCTGGCTGATCCACTTTGTCGTGCGCATGGTGCAGAACGCGCTCGGCAAGCAGAAGGTCGATCCCACGCTGCTGCGCTATGTCGGCTCGATCGTCACCGTGACGCTGAACGTGGTGCTGGTGATCGGCATCCTCGGCTATTTCGGCATCCAGACCACGACGTTTGCCGCACTGATCGCCGCCGCTGGCGTGGCCATCGGCATGGCCTGGTCGGGGTTGATGGCGAACTTCGCTGCCGGTGCGTTCCTGGTGGTGCTGCGCCCGTTCAAGGTGGGAGACTTCGTGACGATCGGCGGCGTGACCGGCACGGTGCGCGAGATCGGCCTGTTCGCGACCTCGCTCGACACACCAGACAATGTCCAGACCGTGGTTGGCAACAACAAGATCTTCAGCGATACCATCCAGAACTTCACGGCCAACCCGCACCGGCGCGTGGAACTGAAAGCACAGCTTGCCGGCAGCACCGACACCGCTCATGCGGCAGCGCTGCTGAAGGCCCGCATCGCGGAGATCCCCAACGTGCTGGCCGTGCCCCCGGTCGATGTCGAGATCCTGGAGTTCACGCTGGTGGGCCCGGTGCTGGCGGTGCGTCCGCACTGCCACAACGACCACTACTGGCAGGTCTATTTCGATACCAACCGCATCATCCGCGAGAGCTTCGGCCAGGCCGGCTATGCCGCACCGATGCCGGCGCAGATGGTGGTGGTGCAACAGGCTGCCGCGCAGCAGGCCGCCGCGCAACAGGCCGCCTGATGACGACTCGCAGCCGGTGTCAACGGGGGCCTGAGCGCCCGTAGTAGCGCATCAGCACCGCACCCGCGCCGCAGGCCGCCATCACCACGCCCAGCGGCAGCGCGGTGCCATCGCGCCACAGGCTGACGGCCGCGCCGCCCAGCGTGCCGAGTGAAAACTGCAGCGTGCCCATCAGCGCCGAGGCCGTGCCGGCGCGATGGCCCTGATGGGCAAGCGACAGTGCCGACGCATTCGGCGATACGCAACCGAGCGCGCCGATAAAGACGAAGAAGCCCGCCAGCAGCACCGGCAGCACCGCCACGCCTGCAAACGCGGCAACCGCCAGCGCCAGGCCCGCTACACAGGCCGCCAGCAGCGCACCCCCGAGCACCTGGTCGAGCGAGCGGCCGCGCACCAGCCTGGCGTTGAGCTGCGACATCGTGATCAGGCCCAGCGCATTGGCGCCGAACACAAAACCGTAGTGCGACGGCGCAATGCCGTGCAGCTCGATCAGCACGAATGGCGAGCCGGAAATATACGCGAACATGCCCGCCGAGCCGAAACCGGCAGACAGCGAGTAGCCGAGGAATTCGCGATCCCGCAGCAGCTCGGCGTAGCTTTTCGCCACCGTGCCGAGCCGCAGCGGCGCCGCGTGGCGCCGGTCCAGCGATTCTTCCATGCGCAGGTGGACCAGCAGCAGGATCAGCATCCCTGCCACCGCCAGCACCCAGAAGATCGCGCGCCAGCCCGATATGGTGAGAATGGCGCCGCCGACGATCGGGGCCAGGATCGGCGCAACCCCCATCACCAGCATCAGCGACGAGAAGGCGCGCGCCGACTCATGCGCCTCAAGCCGGTCGCGGATCACCGCGCGTGCCATCACCATGCCGGCGCAGCCCCCCAGCGCCTGCAGGAAGCGCCACAGCATCAGCGACTCCACGCTGCGTGCCAGCGCGCAGCCCACCGCGGCGGCCACGTAGAGGCACAGGCCGACATAGAGCGGCGGCTTGCGCCCGAAGCGGTCGCTGAACGGCCCGTAGAAAGCCTGCCCCAGCGCCAGTCCCACCAGGAATGTGCCGAGGGTCAGCTGCACCTGGCCGATGTCCACGCCGAGATCGCCAGCCAGCGACGGAAAACTCGGCAGGTACATGTCGATCGACAGCGGCGCGATCGCCATCAGCGAACCGCAGATCAGCAGCCAGGCGGGGAAGCGTGCGGGCGAGGCAGCGCGGGTGGAACGGGGCATGGAAAGTATCCGGGGGAACGGCGTTGTCACGCACGGCCAGCCTGCTTGCGCCGCGGCCCGCGCCTGCAACCCGTGAAAAGGCGCAATTGTTGCACAGCATAACGAAGTCGGTACGGCGCTGGCGTACCGGGTTTTGAAACAGTCGTTCAGAAGAACTGCCCTGCCAAGATCCGGTTCGATGTTGCTGGCGAAGTTGGCGTTATTGGTGAATAGTGGTGTCAGGCCATTTGCGATCCCGCCAGCGCGAATCCGGCGCTGCAGATGCCCTTGCCGGGTGGCGCGGCTTTCACCTGCGGCAAGGTGGAGGGTACAATGCCAGCCTGTCGGCGCAAGCCACACCGTCGGCCACGCGGAGACGGACGACAGTATCGGTCCCGGCAACGTTAGCCTGCATGAGAATACGACACACGCCGCTTCCCGCTTCGCTAGGCCCGGCCGCACTCGCGGCTGCGCTGCTGTTGCCGCTGCCCCTGCCCGGCAACGCCGCGCCGGTGCAGGCGCGCAATGTCGCCGCCTCGGCGCCGGTCCCAGCGATCGATGAGGCCGACCCGCTGTCACGCATGCTCAAGGGCGCTGCCACCGGCCAGAACACCGGCGCTGCCGGCGTGCCCGAATTGCTGCGCAACACCACGCGGCCCGACAACGTGCTGGCACGCGCCTGCCGCCAGCTCAACGACGCCCTGCCGATCGAAATCGACGGCGAAACGCGGCTGCGCCGCTGCCAGTCGATCCCCGGCAAGCATGTGCTGTTCCAACTGGAGCTCACCAACTACCGCGGGCCGATGCTGGATCTGGCCAGCTTCGAGGTCAACTACGCCGCGCCCCTGCAGCGCAACATCTGCGCCAACCGCGACGTCGAGATCCTGACCAAGCTTGGCATCAGCCTGATGTTCCGCTACATGACGCGCAAGGACCGTGGCGAGCGCCGCATCGGCGATGTCTACATCAACGCGCCCATCTGCACGGCGGCACTGCGTTAGCCAACACAAACAAGAATCGATTGCAATTGACGCGGGACGGCACGCCACCCGCGAAAAGAAAGACGGCCCGCAGATGCGGGCCGTTCTCGTTTGGGACAGTCCCGCTCAGGCAGCGCGCGGGCGCAGCGGCAGCACGTTGGCCGCACGCCGCACCAGGATGCGCGTGTCCTTCCAGCCAGCATCGGCCAGCGGCGAACCCCACACCAGTTCATGCAGGCGTGCCAGTGCAAACGGGTTGCCCAGCAGCACGTGCTTCTGCGCGGGGGTCAGCGCACGCGGGCCATGCGTGAGCGCATGCTCGACCAGGGCCTCATGGCGCCTGCGTGCCGATACCGGCTGCACCACGCGCGGCGTGGCGGTCGCGCACATCAGCGCATTGGTAACCGGGTCCACCACGGCGTCGACAAAGTCTGGCGTTTCGGCCGCGGCTTCGACATGCTGCTGCGTCTCGACGATCTCGCGCGGCACCTGCGTTTCCTCAGGGATCATGAAGAGGCCCGCATTGCGCGAGGCACGACCGAACGACACCCGCGACAGCATCACCGAAAGCGGGATCGACAGCGCCAGCGAGCCCACGATCGGCAGCAGCCACAGCACGTAGGACGGATTCAGCCAGTACACCAAACCACCCCAGGCCAGGCCCAGCGCGGTGTGCCAGCCGTGGCGGCGGAACGCTTCGCCCCAGGTGGTCTCGGTGTCTTCACGGGGGGGCGACTTCCACGAGATGCCCCACCCGCTGTACGCGGCGATCACGAACTTGGTGTGGAACAGCATGCGCGTGGGCGCCAGCAGCGCGGACAGCAGCACCTCGATCAGCATGCTGGCAATCAGCTGCACCGCTCCGCCATAACGCCGCGCCTGCTTCATCAGCAGCACCACGCTGGCCAGCTTGGGCAGGAACAGCAGCGTCGCGGTGGCGGAGAACAGTGCCAGCGCCTTTTCGGGATGCCATTCGGGCCAGGTCGGGAACAGCTGGTATTGCTGCGTGAAGTACTCCGGCGGCACCAGCGCGTGCTTGGCCAGCATCGCCGTGGACAGCAGCAGGAACAGCAGCCACAGTGGCGCCGACAGGTAGGCCATGATGCCGGTCAGGAACACCGCGCGGTGCACCACGTGGAAGCCCTGCTTGAGCCACAGCCGGAAATTCATCAGGTTGCCCTGGCACCAGCGGCGGTCGCGCTTGACCTCGTCCAGCAGGTTGGGCGGCAGTTCCTCGTACGAGCCTTCCAGGTCGTAGGCAATCCACACGCCCCAGCCGGCGCGGCGCATCAGTGCGGCTTCGACAAAGTCGTGCGACAGGATTTCGCCCGACAGCGGGCCGCGGCCGGGCAGCGGCGCCAGCGCGCAGTGCTCGATGAACGGATGCACGCGGATGATGGCGTTATGGCCCCAGTAGTGCGATTCACCCAGCTGCCAGTAATGCAGGCCGGCCGTAAACAGCGGCCCGTACACGCGCGTGGCGAACTGCTGCACGCGCGCGTAGAGGGTCTCGCGGCCCACTGCCAGGGGTGCGGACTGGATGATGCCCGCACCGGGGTTGGCTTCCATCAGCCGCACCAGCGTGGCCAGGCAGTCGCCGCTCATCACGCTGTCGGCATCGAGCACTACCATGTAGCGGTACTTGCTGCCCCAGCGGCGGCAGAAGTCGGCCACATTGCCGGTCTTGCGCTTCACGCGGTGGCGGCGCCAGCGGTAGAAGATCCGGCCGAAGCCGCCGACGGCGCGGCACAGTTCCATCCATGCGTCATGCTCGGCGGTGCGCAGGTCCGGATTGCCGCTATCCGACAGCACGATGAAATCGAAGTTGGACAGGTGACTGGTGCGCGCCAGCGATTCATAGGTGGCGCGCAGTCCCGCGAACACGCGCGTCACGTCCTCATTGCAGATCGGCATGATGATCGCGGTGCGCGCCTCGGGCGCTATCGGCCCGTCGGGCGCGGCCGAACGCGAGATCAGGTGGCGGTCGCCGCCCTTGGCCAGCACCAGGAAGCCCATCATTGCCGTCCAGAAGCCGGCCGACACCCATGAGAACAGGACGGCGAACAGCACCAGGATGGCGATTTCGAGCGGATCGGCGCCGTGGTACGGCAGCACGTTGCTCATGAAGTACGTGGCCAGCACGGTCTGGATCACGACCAGGCCCAGCAGGAACCAGCGGCGGTGCGAGCCGGCCGGATGCCATTTGCCTTCGGCATCGGGACCGTCGTGCAGCGTGTCCCAGGTCTCGGGCACGGGCGGACGGCCCAGCATGCGGCGCCAGGTATTGCGCAGCCAGCCGGTGACGATATGCGGCGGCCACTGGCGCGGCACCATCGAGCTGCGCTCGGGCTCGGGGCCGGTGTCGACCTTCACGGTGCCGTCTTCGCGCCGCTGCAGCAGCGGCGCGCCATCCACCTGGGGATTGCCGTATGCCATGGTGAAACGCCGGCCGACGGAGGCGTAGGCACTGCCGCCTTGCGCGGGCGGCGTGTCCTTGGCCGCCAGGCGCGACTGCAGGCGCGTGATCGCGTCCTGCGCATCGCGGCCGTCGGGGGTAACAGCGATCACGGGGGCAACGGATGCCATGGGCGTGACCGGTGCGACTGGCGTCGCGGCCGCGCCGTCCGCCAGCAGTTCGCTGCGCACTTCAGGCGATACCGGCAGGCGGTCGACATAGCGCTCGCATGCCGCCGCCTGGGCCGGTCGCTGCTTTAGCCGGGGGGTAAGATGTAGCTCCACGTCTCGGATAGGGTTGTATTACCGTTGCGAAGGTAGCCGCGCAACTCAACCGGCTTGGTTTCGTCCTTGCGGCGCATCACCATGGTCATGCGCCAGCCGCCGGTTGCCTCATTGCGCTGCACCGACGTTTTCAGCAGCTCACCGTTGGCATCGGCCGAAACCACCGGGTCGATGCGCACGTTCGCCGGCAGCTTGCCGAAGGCCGGGCCTTCGAAGTCCACCACCAGCGAAAAGCTCGTGTCTTCCTTGTTGCGGGTCTGGCCCTGCCCCAACCGGGTCTGGGTCACCCACGACAGCGGCGGCTGCTGTTCGCCGTCCTTCTGCCACAGCAGCCGGTACTCATAGTCGAAGGGTTGCTTCGGCTTGGGCGGGTTGTCCGGCACCCAGTACGCGACGATGTTGTCATTGGTCTCGTCCGGCGTCGGGATCAGCACCAGCTCTACCCGCCCCGAGCCCCAGTTGCCGCGCGGCTGCACCCAGCCACTGGGCCGGCGCTCATACCATGAGCCGATCTCCTGGTAGCTGTTGAAGGTGCGGTCGCGCTGCATCAGCCCGAAGCCCTGCGGATTGGTCGCCGCGAACGAGGTGACCAGCAAGCGCTTGGGATTGATCAGCGGGCGCCAGACCCATTCGCCGGTGCCCAGGTGGATCGACAGGCCGTCAGAGTCATGCACCTCGGGCCGGAAATCCTGCGCGGCCGACGGCTGGTTCTCGCCGAACAGGAACATGCTGGTCAGCGGCGCCAGACCCAGCTTGGTCACGTTCTCGCGCAGGTAGAGGCGCGACTTGACCTCCATCGCGGTCTCGGCGCCGGGCTTGATGGTGAAACGGTACGCGCCGCTCATGCGGCGCGAATCCATCAGCGCGTAGATCGTGATCTCCTTGGCATTGGGGCCGGGACGCTCGATCCAGTATTCGACAAAACGTGGGAACTCCTCGCCCGAATTGAGCGCGGTGTCGACCGCCAGGCCGCGTGCCGACAACCCGTACCACTGGTCCTTGCCGAGCGCGCGGAAATAGCTCGCGCCCAGGAACGACGCCAGCTCATCCTTGCGCTTGCCCTGGTTCAGCGGATACAGGATGCGGAAGCCCGCGAAGCCCAGGCCCTTGAGCTTGCCGGCATCGACCTTGTGCGGGCCGTAGTTGAATGCGGACGGGTCGAAGCGGAATTCACGCACGCTGTTGCCCACCACTTCATGGATGCGCACGGGCTGGTCGAACACCATGCCCTCGTGGAAGAACGACAGCTCGAACGGGGCGCGCGTGCCGCGCCAGGCAAAGCGTTCGGGCTTGTATTCGATCTCGCGGTAGCGCTCGTACGACAGCTCGCGCAGCTCGCGCGGCAGGTTCTGCGGCGGCGCCTTGTAAGGTGAGGCAGCCAGCTGGTGCGCGCGCGCCGCCACGGTGTCGAAATCGAACGCATGGGCTGCCATGGCACACAGCGCCAGCGCGCTGCCACCAAGCCAGGCTGCGATCCGCGCACCCGCCCGCGCCGCGCGGCGGCGGGCCCCCGGCCCGGCGGCGGGCAAGGGATGGGTAACGGACAGGCGTGGCGTGGCGATCTGTGACATGTATGCCAGGGTGAGCGGTTGAATCGGGGTGACCGGCATCGGCGGTCAGAACGAAGGACGACACAGCAAGAGACGGGCCCGACGCCGAGTGGCGAGGCCCGGACACGAGGCAGACGGCCCGCGGGGCACTGTGTCCGGTTTGTTGCGATGCGCAATAAACCATAACAATTCGAGACGCAGAAGTCACGTTTCGATCACGCAAGGTTTGAAACAAAATGTTGGCCAGGTTGCCCGAAAGCCGCTCCGGACAAGGCTTTGCGGGCGCCGGGGTCACACGGCCGCAAGTCCCGGCGAGGCCAACCTCTGCCGGTTGCGAGAATCTGGTGCAGATCGGGGCCGGCCGGCAGCCGGCCCCATTAATACAGTGTTACTTTTTAGCGCCTTCGCTGTATGGATCAAACTTGCCGCTCTTGGCGCCTTCGGAATACGGATCGAACTTCCCGCTCTTCATGCCGCCCTGGCTGTATGAGTCGAAGGACTTCTGCGCGCCGCCCTGGATCGGCTCCATCTGGTCAGGGCGGGCTCCCGGGTTCAGCGAGGTCACGTTGTCGCTTTTTGCGCCATCCGAGTACGGGCTGAATTTGTCCTGCTTGGCGCCGTCGGTGTAGGGATTGAATTTGTCGGCCTTGCCCGTGGTCTGGGCGTGCAGCGTGCCGAATGCGCAGGCAAGTGCCAGGCCGATGGTCAGATAGCGCAGCTTCATGGGATCTCCTCTCGCAGGGGGGAAAGGCGCTTGCCGTGCAAAGCGCACAACAGGCGCCGCTGCCGGCCAACGCGCAGCGCAGGGGCAACAATGAACGCTAGGTCAGCGGCTGACAGGTGTCAACCGCACCGAGCGCTGCTGCGGCGCTGCATTGCGCTTACAATGCCACCCAAACGCCACCACGAAGCCACAAGGAATCGTCATGCTGCCTCGGCCATCCGACCCTACCGCCAGCCCTGTCCGCCCTGCCCTGCGCGCCGCTGTCACTGGCGCGCTTGGTGCCGCCCTGCTGTTTGCCGCTGCGGCACCGGCGCAGGCGTACTTCGACAATTACCTGAGCGGCACCATCATCGGCACCCTCAACGACAAGGAAGGCGCATCGCTGGCCAAGTCAGTGCGCACGGCACTGAACGATACGGCCGACGGCAAGACCGTTGAATGGACGTTCCCCGCGGCGGGGCGGCGCCAGCAGATCGACGGCACCATCACGCCGGTCGAAAGCAAGACCGACAAGGGCCAGCCCTGCCGGCGCCTGAAGTCAGACCTCAAGCGCGGCAGCGCTGAAGAGCACTGGAGCGGCTGGTTCTGCAAGCAGTCCAACGGACAATGGAAGTCGCGCCAGGTGGCTGACTAAGCTGGGCTGAGCGCTCGCGCCGCCGGCGTTCATGCCGCGCGCGACGGCGCGCGCTGCGGCCGCGCTGCCGGATCGACCTGTGGCGACCCGGGCGCCTCGTACCACTTGGCCCCGGGCACGTAGACGGTCTTGTCCGGTGGCGACATGATCTGCACGTCGTCGGTGTTGAACTGGTCCTCTGCACCGCCTTGAAGGTTTTCGACACCAGCCGCTGCAGCGCGCGGGTAATCAGCAGGACCACCGCCACCGTGACCAGCCTGGCTTGCGGCGGCGGAAGCCTGCGGCAGCGGACCAAAAAAAAGGAGGCCGAAGCCTCCTGTTGCGATCCGCCCGACATGCCCGGCTTTATCCCCCCGGAAGACACGCAATGCGTGCCGCAGGGCTGTCCTGCGCGCGGCGGGTCCGCGCCATGCAGGCACGGCCAGCCATCATCTGCGTGGCGGCATGGCAGTCACGGGCGCAGCCTGCATCCCCGCTTGCCGGGGAGCCGTGCGCCCGCCGCCATCGTCAGCGCGCTCAGGCGCCTTTGTTCTTCATCGGATCCTTGGCCGCAGGCGCATGGCTCTTCTTCTTGCTGCTGGTCTTCTTGGCCTTGGCCTTGCTGCTGTCCGCCTTGGCCGGCGCGGCCTTGTCAGTCGAAGCAGCCGCCGGGGTGGCAGGCGTTGCCGGAGTCGCCGGAGTCGCCGGCGTCTGCGCCATCGCGCCCGCACCAAACATTGCCATCGACAGCATGACGATCCATTTCTTCATTTCCATCTCCTCGTTTGCGCTGCAGGTAGGTATGGCAGGGATGCCTGCCATGACTGGCGCTTTTGCGCTCGCGCCCTGTCACCAGCATCAACGAGAAAGGTTTGCGCGCCGTTGACCGGGACAAACCCTGATAGGGAGCTGGATAGGGAGCCGTGGATCGCCGGTCGCCGCCGGGCTTACCTGCACAGCTTGCGCAGCAACTCTCCGGCAATCGTGCCGGGGCCAGCGGTCTGGAAGGTGCCGTACTGCGGCGCGCGGATCGTATAGAGCGAGTCGCCGCGCGCAAAGCGCTTGCTGTAGAGCGTCTGCTCGACCACGGCGAACATGGACGTGGCGCAGTTCAGCACCATGCGCTTGAGCGACGAGCGGATCGGCTCGCCGCTGGCGGTGCGGATCACGCCCGACGGCGAATTGCGCATCACCTCCACGCCAACTTCAGTGCCCTGGCGGCGCACCGCGGACTGGTCGAAATAGGAAATCACGCCATTGGCACCCATCAGGGGCAGCCATCGTTGCGGATCGGGGGCGGCGGGATCGGGTGCCGCGACCAGGCGGCAGCCTTCCCTGGGCGTGGACCGGAACACAGTGCCGGCGCCGGCGACCTGGCACTCGTACAGGCCGGCGGCCGCGGCCGGGCGGCTCGTGCTGGAAGGAACGGCGGACGGGGCCGGGCCGGCGCTGCCTTCGGCATGCGCATGCGGTGCGGCCAGGCCGATCAGGCAGCCAGCAAACGCGGCGGCGCGCCTAAAAATGCGGAACACCATGGAATTGCCCTCATATAGACGGGAAAAAAGCGATCCGCATTGTCGCACAGGAAGCACGCATCCCGGCACCGTTTGCATGCCGGTGTGCGTGCAAACGGCGACTTTTCAGTCGTGCAGGCGCCGCCAGGCCACCAGGTCCTCAATGGTCAGCACCGGCAACTGGTACATCTCGGCAAAGGCCAGCGCCTCCGGCCGGCGCGCCATGGTGCCATCCGGGTTCATCAGCTCGCACAGCACCGCCGCCGGCGACAGGCCCGCCATGCGGGCCAGGTCGACCGAGCCCTCGGTATGGCCGCGGCGCACCAGCACGCCGCCGTCGCGCGCCACCAGCGGAAACACATGGCCCGGGCTGACCACCGCACCGGTGCCCGCATCCCCCGCAATGGCAGCGCGGATGGTGGTAATGCGATCGGCGGCGCTGACACCCGTGCTGACACCTTCGCGGGCTTCGATCGATACCGTGAAGGCGGTGCCATACTGGCTGCGGTTGTGCTCGACCATCGGCCGCAGGCCGAGGCTGCGCACCTTGTCCTCGGTCAGGCACAGGCAGACGATGCCGCTGCATTCGCGGATCATCATCGCCATGTTGGCGTTGGTCAGGCGTTCCGCGGCCAGGATCAGGTCGGCCTCGTTCTCGCGGTCGTCATCGTCGAGCAGCACGACCGGCCGGCCTTCGCGCATGGCGTCCAGCGCCTGCGCGATGCGCGCGGCCAGGGAACGGGGGTCGGCATCGGCGGCAAGATCGGCGGACACCTCGGGTGCAACAGCTTCGGTGGAAAGGCTAGGCATGAAACGCTCCTTGTTCAGCATCAATGGGCGTTCCAGGGGAAGGATCAACGGAGTTGCAGCGCCGCACGCCGCGCCTCAAGCGCACGCACGAACAGCCGCGCCCTGCGCGCGGCGCAAGGCAACAGCAAACCGCAAGGCCGGGCAAGGCGCCAGGCCGCGCGGGCAAGCTCCGCCCATCTTCTTTCATCCGGACTATGACCGTCGGCCCTGGCCTCTCACCAGGTCTGCTGACCCCGCACGGGAATGCGAGCGCTCGCGGGCTCACCGGGACACGCACTGCGCGCCGCGGCATACCGCCGGTGGGGACTTTCACCCCGCCCTGAAGACGTAACGAACCGGCGCGGCCATGTAGCCGGCGTCGGCCCGCGAATGTTAGCACGATTGTTATTTTTTCTTTGCACGGACCCTGGCCCACGTTTGGGCATGTCCGACATCGCAAGGTGGCTTCCCGTGTACTACAAATAAGGGAGGGAGGCAGCGCATGTGCAAGCGGTGCCCGCAGTGGCGGCCGCCTCATGCCTTGCCGGACAACAACGCAGCACCTCTTCATCCGTGCTTCCCATGCGCCGACACGAACAAGAAGCCAGACCAGACCGCCATGTGAGTTGTTCCTCCTTCCATCCGTCCCCGCGCTGCCGGCGTGCGTGGCAACAGCGAGTGCGCCGCACTGTCGCCGCGGGCCTGCTTGCCCTGCCCTTGTGCCTGGGAGCGACGGCGCGCGCCGCGCCTGCCGTGCAGCTTGGCTACGGCTTCGACGATACCCACGACGTGCAGAAGGCCGAGGTTGCCATGTTGTGGGATTCGGGCTTTGCGTGGGGCAATCCGCAAGGCTGGCAGGTCGACCTGCAATGGGAGGTCAACGTTGCGCGCTGGCACAGCAGCAGCGACAACCAACCCAACGACCTATGGGAGTTCGGTGCCTCGCCGGTGGTGCGGATCGCATGGTGGCGCCACACCTGGGTGCCCTTCCTTGAACTGTCGGTCGGGCCGCGCCTGCTGACCAGCACGCACACCTCGGGCGACCACGACATCTCCACTGCCTTCCAGTTCTCGGAGTACGCCGGGATCGGCCTGACGGTGGGCAAGGACCGGCGCTTTACCGCCGGCTACCGCTTCCAGCACCTGTCCAATGGCGGCATCAAGCAGCCCAATCCTGGCACCAGCTTCCACGTCATTTATCTGCGCTACCGCTTCTGAGCGCCGGCCGCTGCAGCGCGCCCTGCGTTTCAAACAGGGTGCGGGTGGCATCGTCGGCCGGGAAGAAGCATTCGATGCGCAGCTCCTGCAGCGTGATGTCCTGTGGAATGCCCAGCGTGGTCAGCGTCGAGAACAGCGACGCGCGGAACGCGCCCGCATGCAGCACCACCGGCAGCAATGGCGCCGGCGGGCCATCGGTGCCGTCGTCCTCGCGCAGCAGCACGCCGCCCGGCCCGACCATGTCAGGATGCCAGGCGGCGATGCGCCCGAAGATCTCGCGCGCGGTCTGGTCGTGGGCCTGCACCTGCAGCTCCTGCCACACGCGCCGCAACAGGTAGCGCCCGACCTGGCGCGCGTTCTCGATCACCGGCCACAGGCCCTGTGGATCAAACACTGTCAGCATCAGGTTGATCCTGTGGCTGCCTTGCGCGAGCGATGCCGGCACGCGCTCGCCCAGCAGGGCATCGAGCATGCGCCGGTAGGCCAGGTTGGCATCCACCAGGTTCCAGAAGCGGTCCAGCACCACGGCCGGGTACGGCTCCTGCTTGGCCAGGATCAGCGCAATCGCCTGCTGCACCATCTGCAGCGGCGGCGAAGCCAGCGCGTGTTCGCTGTAGGCCGGGGCAAAGCCGCCGGCCAGCAGCAGCCGATTGCGCTGGCGCAGCGGCACGCCCAGGCGTTCCGCCAGCGCCAGCACCATTTCACGGCTGGGGCGGGCGCGGCCGGATTCCAGGAAAGAGATGTGGCGCTGCGATACCCCGGCCGCCAGCGACAGCGCTAGCTGGCTGTAACCGCGCTTGCCGCGCCAGTAACGCAGCAGGCCGGGGAAGTCGAGGGTGGCTTCGGAGGCGGGGGTCAGCGTTTCCATGGCTGCATTACAGCACGCGTTGGGACGCATGACCATTACCTGCCAGGTAATGACTCCAATTCAGCCACCGCATTCGGCTGGCCGGGCCGCGCCGCGCGCACCGCGTCGATCAGCAGGCGCATGGCCGGCGTCGCGGCACGGCGCCGGCGCACCACAATCCCATAGGGAACCAACTGCCCCCGCATCGGCACCGGCAGGACTGCCAGCGCGCCCAGCGAGCCGAAGTAGTCCGCGATGGCACCCGGCACGACGGCAATGCGGTCGCTCTCCGCCAGCAGCGGCAGCGTGCCCATGATCGACGAGGTCTCGATGATGTCTTCCGGCAGCGGCACGCGGTTGTCGCGGAAGGTCTGGTCGATGATCTGCCACATCGGCACGGCCGCTGGCGGGATGATCCAGGGGTAGCCAGCCAGGGCGGCCAGCTTGACGCTGCGCTTGCCCGCCTGCGGATGGCCGGCGCGCGCCACGATGGCCAGCGACTCTTCGAACAGTGGCTCGAAGTCGAGATCGTCGGCCACCGTACCCTCAGGGATGCGTCCGATTACCACGTCCAGCGCATCCTGCCGCAGAGCCTGCACCAGCACGTCGCTGGTATCGACCTGCATCACGATATGCAAATGCGGATAGCGCGCCTTGAGCGCGTTGATGACACCGGACAGCACCGAAGGCACCGGGGCCAGGATCGAGCCGAGCCGCACCTTGCCGACCTCGCCCGCGGCGATGGCGGCAAATTCATCATGCAGGGCATCCAGGTCGGCCAGCACCACGCGCGCGTAGCGGAT
Source organism: Cupriavidus sp. UYPR2.512 (assembly GCF_000379565.1). Lineage (NCBI taxonomy): Bacteria > Pseudomonadati > Pseudomonadota > Betaproteobacteria > Burkholderiales > Burkholderiaceae > Cupriavidus > Cupriavidus sp. UYPR2.512. Next base: position 26,949 of record NZ_KB903152.1, read on the forward strand.
CAGCGCCTCGCCGAATACCGTCGGCTCGATGCCGCGCGCATGGCGCGTGAACAGCAACGTGCCAACCACGCTCTCGAGCTCGCGCAATGCCTTGGTGACGGCTGGCTGGGACAGCGCCATCTGTGCGGCGGCGCGCCGCAGCGAGCGGTGCTCGGCCAGGGCCAGGGCCAGGCGCAGATGCCGCATATGCAGGCGTTTGCGCAGGGTGGAGGCACTGGAGAGGGTGGCGGGGAGGTCTGGCATGGTGGCCGCTCAGGCGGGACTTCGGCGAAGATCGGCCTTTATAGCATGCGCGCGTTAGGCAGCCCTGACGGCTTTGGAGCACCCTTAGCATCGTTGGCTTCGCTTCGCACCATCATTTGCGCCGGCGCTATGTGATAGAACCTCGCCGCATTCCCGGCCAGCACGCGCTGCCTGTCCACGGGATCCGGCAGCGCCTCGCACACCATGCCGAGAATCGTGCCGAAGTCCGCGCTCAGGCCCGAGACCGGCAGGTTGCTGCCGAACATCGCCCGCTCATGCCCGAAAATCGCCAGCACCTCGCGCACGATGCGGCGGTTGCCCTGCGCATCCCAGCGCCCGCCGGCCAGCCCGAATTCCGACAGCTTGACCGACACATTGGCGCAGGCGGCCAGCGCCTCCATGCCGGCGCGCCAGCTAGCCAGGCCCTCTTCCGAGCGATCCAGCGGCAGGCCCGCGTGATTGAGCGCAATGGGAACGCCCGGCAAGGCGGCCGCCACCTGGGCCGCCTCGCGCAGGTGCCAGAACGGTACCCGCAGGTCCCACGACAGGCCATGGCGTTCCAGCCGCGCCAGGTCCTCCAGCCAGGCCTGGTCCTGCATCGACCCGGGACGCCCTGCCACCGACTCGCCCGGCGCCGCCGCTGTCAGCGGTTTGCTCCGGATCCCCCTGACCCGCGCAAAACCAGCCTGGCGCGCCAGGAGTTCGGCGCACCCGGGGGTGCCGAACGGTGCGTAGGCCACCACCGCGGCAGCCATGCCGGGGCGCCAGGCTTCCCGGTGCAGCCACGCGGTCTCGTCGACGGCTTCGCGGCGGTCGCGTTCGGCCTCTACGTGCACAGTGGCCAGCACGGTGACGACGCTGGTGTCATGCGCGTACTGCGCCTCCAGGTAATCGCTGCGCAGGGCCTGGTAATCGCCGAGAAAAAAGCTCTGCGGCCGGTATTCGTCCTGCAGCCAGGGATAGCGGCCGCGCCCGAGTTGCCACAGGTGGTGGTGGGCGTCGACGATGGTCAGGCCTGGGGGCAGCGCGCCAGTTGCTACCCAGTTCATCGGCACTGCCTCGGCAGCGTGGCGGCCAGGGCGCCGGCCAGCACCAGCGCGGCAACCAGCAGGTAGACACCGGCGCCCGCGCCGACGCGCTCAATCAGCACGCCCGCCGCGTAGGGACCGCAGAATCCACCCAGGTTGCCCAGCGCATTGATCACGCCGCGCGCCACGCCGGCGTGCTCGGCGGCCAGCAGCCGCGGCGGCAGGGTCCAGAACACCCCCGCGGCGGACTGCAGGAAGAAGCCGCTGCCGACCAGCAGGCCATAGGACACCCAGGTATTGTCGTGCCACCAGACCGAACCGGCCAGGCAGGCAGCGAAACCCAGCAGCGGCCAGACCACGAAGGCCTTGCGCCGGCCGCTGCGGTCGGACAGCGAAGACATCGCGAGGATGCCGGCCATGGTACCCAGGTAGGGCAGCACAGCCAGCATGCCGACCTGCCCCATGCCGCCTCCGGTCAGGCCCTTCAGGATGGTGGGCAGCCACAGCGTGTAGCCGTAGATCCCCATCTGATAGAGAAAATTGACGGCAATCAGGCGCCAGATCACGTCCTGCGACAGGATGTGCGCCAACACCGCGCGCGTGCCGCCCGCGCCCTGCCCCACGTTCGCGCCAGCGGCGGCTGCCTGCTGCTCTTCCTCGCGCAGGCGGGCCAGCAGATAAGCCTTCTCTTCGGCCGAAATCCAGCGCGCCTGCTCCGGCCGGTCACAGGCCAGCTTCCACCACACGCCGAGGCAGGCCAGCGAAATCAGGCCTTCCACGATAAACAGCCAGCGCCAGTCGAGCGCCGCGATCACCAGCCCCGACAGCGGCGCGGTGATGATGCCGGCGATCGGCACGAACAGGATCACCAGGGCGTTGGCGCGTCCGCGTTCGTGGTCTGGAAACCAGTTGCCGACCATGGTCAGCACCACCGGCAGCATGCCGCCCTCGGCCACCCCCAGCGCAAAGCGCAGAATCAGCAGTTCGGTCTCGTTGCGCACCAGGCCGGTCAGCACGGAAATGACGGCCCAGGCCAGCATCGACCAGGCGATGAAATTGCGACCGCTGCCGCGCACGGCGAGCTTGCCGCCGGGAATCTGCAGGAAGAGATAGCCGACAAAGAAAATGCCGCCGGCCAGGCCGGCCATGCTGGCGCCGATCCCGAGCGCATCGCCCATCCCGCCCGGCATCGCGAAGGCGATATTGACGCGATCCATGTACGAGACGATGCAGACCATCAGGATCGGCGGGATGATGCGCCACCAGCGCTGGGCGGGAATGCCGGCGGCACCGGTAGGTGTCGCGTCAATAGCGACGGACGTGCCGGCGCCGGCTTGGTCCAAGCCTTTCATGATCTGTCTCCGTACTTATTTCTAGGTATCAGCCGCCGGCATCTGCGCTGCCTTCGCGGCCTTTTTGGTTGAAACGCCCGCTGGCTACCGCGGCGGCAAAGCCAGGATGGCAAGGCCATCCGGCTCCTTGCCGGTGGCGAAGGCATGGCGCAGGGTCAGGCCAGGCAGGTCAAGCTGGCCGACGGTGTGGTCGTTGAGCGCGACATAGGCGCGGCTCGGGTCAGCCGGATGGAAGGCGAGCGCGATCGGCTTCGCGCCGGTATCGACGCGGCCGGTCTCGACAAGCGTGTCGGGATCGAAAATGCGGATGCTGCGCTCGCCGTAGTTGAGCACGAACAGGCGGTCGTCCGGCGACCAGTAGATGCGGGTGGGATCCTCGCCGGTCGGCACCGTGCGCACGGCTTCCATCGTGCGCGCGTCCAGCCGGGTAAGGCTGTGATCGTCGCGGCTGGCGACATAGAGCGCCGCTTCGTCGCGGCTCAGGCAGCAGCCTTCGGGACGCCTGCCGGCGTAGGCCGCCCGCGGTGCGCGGGTGGCATCGTAGGGGTGCACCAGTGTCACGGTATGCGACAGCAGGTTGGTCACGTAGGCACGCTCGCCATCGGCCGACAACACGAACAAATGGCTCTTTACCCCGCCCGCCGGCACGGCGCGGTCCGGCACCGGGCGCTCCAGCGGCGCCTCGAACACCAGCAGCATATTGTCGCGTTCGCTCAGCGCATAGACGCGCCCTTGCCGGTCGATCTGCAGGCCATGGATGCGGTGATAGGGCGAGCAATCCAGCCGTGCCCCGACTGCGCCGCGCATCAGGTCGACTGCGATCACCGCGGCGCCACCGTCACCGGCATGCGCGAAGGTCTGCACACCATAGTGGCCGACGTAGCCGCACAGGCGCTCGCGGTCCACCACGAACTCATGGGGATAGTCCGGCAACTGCACGCTGAAGCGGCGCTCACCGCCAGCCAGTTCGTAGGCGCTGAAGCTATGGCCGAATTTCTCCACCAGCACGGCCGTCCATCGGTTGTCCATTCTGTCTCCTTGTGATTCGCACGCCTGTGGGATTCCAGGCTTTTTTGTACGGCGGCAAAGGTGGTGCCACGGACAGAAGTTTGGCGCAGCCAACGATAACTATCTATTGAATATTAGGCATCGAGCTATCTCCATTGGTTATCGCTACGCCGACCGCTGCCGCCGCCACCGCCATCGCCAGCCGGCCCGGCGCCGAGTCGTCGTGCGCGGATGGTATGCTTGGTGCTTTCAACTCACACGCAAAGGGCGCGTACCCTGATGGAAATTGCCATACTACTGGCGCTGATTCTGCTCAACGGCCTGTTCGCGATGTCCGAAATCGCACTGGTCACGGCCCGCAAGGCACGTCTACAGCGCCAGATCGAGAACGGTGACCGGGGCGCCATTGCCGCGGTCCAGCTGGGCGAGGACCCCACGCGCTTTCTGTCCACGGTGCAGATCGGCATCACGTCAATCGGCGTGCTCAATGGCGTGGTCGGCGAATCCACGCTGGCGCAGCCGTTTGGCCTTTGGCTGCAAGGCTTTGGCCTGGCGCCCAGCACCTCAGGCTATGTGGCAACCGCCATCGTGGTGGCCGGCCTGACCTATTTTTCCATCGTGCTGGGTGAACTGGTGCCCAAGCGCCTGGGCCAGATGGCCCCGGAAGCCATCGCGCGGCTGGTGGCGCGCCCGATCGGCTGGCTGGCCGTCGCTTCCACTCCGTTCGTCAAGTTGCTGTCCGGCTCCACCCGGCTGGTGCTGCGGCTGCTGGGCACCAGGGTCGATCGCGGCCGCGGTGTGACCGAGGAAGAAATCCACGCATTGCTGGTCGAAGGCTCTGAAGCCGGCGTGATCGAGCAGCACGAGCACACCATGGTGCGCAACGTGTTCCGGCTGGACGACCGCCAGCTGGCTTCGCTGATGGTGCCGCGCGGCGATGTCGTCTATCTGGACGTGGAAGAAACGCTGGATGAAAACCTGCACCGCATCGAAGAATCCGACCACTCGCGCTTTCCGGTTGTGCGCGGCGGCATGCACGACATCATCGGCGTGGTCAGCGCGCGCCAGTTGCTGGCGCGCCGGCTGCGCGGCGAGGAAGCCGACCTGAAGGCTGCGGCGCAGCCTGCAGTGTTCGTGCCCGAGAGCGTGACCGGCATGGAACTGCTGGAGAATTTCCGCGGCTCCGGCGGCCAGATGGCCTTTGTCATCGACGAATACGGCGAAGTGCTGGGCCTGGTCACACTGCAGGACCTGATCGAGGCCATCACTGGCGAATTCAAGGCCGACGCCGCCGGCGAGGAATGGGCGGTGCAGCGCGACGACGGCTCGTGGCTGCTCGACGGCCTGATCCCGATCCCGGAACTGAAGGACCGCATCGGCCTGCGCCAGGTGCCGGAGGAAGAAAAAGAGCGCTACCACACCCTGTCCGGCATGCTGCTCCTGCTGCTGGGGCGCCTGCCGCAGATCGCCGACAGTGTGCAATGGGGCGACTGGCGCTTCGAGATCGTCGACATGGACGGCAAACGCATCGACAAGGTGCTGGCCGCGCGCCTGCCCCCGCAGGAAGGGCCTGAGGAAGAAACCACCGGCTGATCAGGCCAGTCAATCCGCCACTGCCGGATTCCGGCGGTGGCGTCAATCCGGGATCACAGCCGATGACGGCCATTTTGATCCATATCAAGTTGCAGGTTGCGGCCAAGTCACCTTGGCGCAATTTGCAATGTTCCGCCTCCTCCCCTTCGCTTATGATCGGCCTGTGCGGCCCACATGCGGCCGTGGCAGGCATGAATCACCAAGGCCTGACGACAAGCGCCGGCGGCCGCCCCAACGGCCAGCCGAACGACCAAATCTGATACCGGGGAGACGCGGGCATTGCAAGGCCATCAACATGGCTGCCCGCAAGACCATCCATGCATCCTGATGCCGATGACATCGACGCGCCAGCGGCCGCGGGCGCGCTTGGCGCGATGCAGCCTTCCGCCCTGGTGTCCGCGCTGGCGGCACGCCGCTCCGGCAACGGGCAGCCAGCGACGATCCTTTCTATCCGCCTGGACCGCTTTTCCAGCGCCTGCGAAACCCTGGGGCCCCGGCGCGCGGCCAGGCTGCAGGCCATCGTGCAGGCACGCGTCGCCTGCCTGCTGCCGCCCGGCGCCATCATGCACTGGATGGCAGCGGCAGACCTGGTGGTCATTACCGCACTGCCGGACGGTGTGTCCGACCCCGGTCCGGTGGCCAGCCGGCTGGCCGACGACCTGTCCCGGCCGTTCGCGCTGGAGGGCTTCGAGCTGTTCATTTCGTGCAGCATCGGCGTGGCCACCGACCATCCGGATATCCCGGCTGAGCGCAGCCTGCAGCAGGCCCTGGACGCCATGCTGCGGGTCGACCGACGCGGGGGCGACGGCCTGGCGCGCGCCGACAAGCCCGCCGCGCCGCCGACCGCGCCCCTGCTGGCAGCCCTGCCCGACGCACTGGAGCGCGGCGAGCTGAGCCTGCAGCTGCAGCCGCGCGCCGACTTCGCCAGCGCCGTTGTCAGCGGCTACACCGTGCGGCTGCGCTGGCACCATCCGGCGCTGGGGCGCGTGGCGCCGCAGGATTTCCTGCCGGCGGTGGAGTCGCTGGGGCTGGTCGGCCGGATTGGCAGCTGGCTGCTGGAAAGCGTGCTGCCGCTGGTACGTGCCGCCGAAAACGTGGCCCCGCTACAGTTCACCCTGCTGGCTTCCAGCGCGCAGCTGCACCGCCCGCAGATGGTGGAGGCACTGGCCCAAGCCATCGACGCAGGCGGCATCGCACCGGACCGCCTGTGCATCGAAGTGTCGGCCAGCGCCGTGCCGGCCGACGCCGACGTCATTGCCCGCTTTGCCGCCCTGCGCCGGCGCGGGCTGCAACTGACGCTCGGCGATTTCGACGACAGCCCGGGCTGCCGCCAGTTGCTGGCGGCGCTGCACCCGGACAGCGTCACGCTGGACGCGCGCCGGCTGGGCCATGCACCCCGGCCCGGTGATTCCGCCAACCGTGCCGACAGCCTGCGCGCCGCCTGCCGGCTGGCCCGGGGCGCCGGCGTGTCGGTCTGTGCCAAGGGGATCGAGACCCGCCAGCAGCTCGAGGCGGTGCATGCCTGGGGCTGCCACAGCGTGCAGGGCTACCTGCTGGCGCAGCCATTCCCCGCGGCCTGGCTGCTCCAGACCCATGCGGCAATCCAGCAGCGCGCCCGGGAGCTGCTGGCGCCCCACGCCTGAGAAACGGCTGGCGTTGCGGCCGTTGCACGATTTACAAATTGGCACATAGCAGATATCAAACCCGCTCACAGCAGCGGTAAAATCGGCGCAAATCCCTCAATCCCTGAATCTCTCGATTCTTAAAATCCTCAAAAGGAGCCCGGCGTGAAGAAAGGTTGGATCTGGTGCGTTTTGTTTGCCACCCTGTTGGCTGGCTGCAACACGATGGCGGGGCTCGGCCAGGACATTCAGCGCGGTGGCCAGAAGCTCGAAAGCTCGGCGGACCGTCACAAGTAAGCCGCCAGCCCCCAAGTCTGATGCGGCCCGCACCGCGTCGATATGAAAACGGCACGCCGCATGGCGTGCCGTTTCTCTTTGCGCGGCCAGTGCTCAGCCCTTGTTGCGCAGTGCCTTGGCCTGCTCGGCCAGCGTGCGGATGCGGCCCCAGTCGCCGCTGGCGACGGCGTCCTTGGGCACCACCCATGAACCGCCCACGCACACCACGTTGGGCAGCGCCAGGTAGGTCGGCGCCAGCGCAGCGTCGATCCCGCCGGTCGGGCAGAAGCGCAACTGCGGCAGCGGCCCGCCCAGCGACTTCAGCATCGGCACGCCGCCCGCGGCCTGCGCCGGGAAGAACTTGAGGAAGGTGAAGCCGGCTTCCAGCGCCGCCATCGCCTCACTGGCAGTGGCCACGCCCGGCAGCAGCGAGATGCCCGCGCCCTGCGCGCCGTCGGCCAGCGCCGGAGTCAGGCCGGGCGAGACCGCAAACTGCGCGCCCGCATCGCGCACGGCGTGCAGTTGCGCCACGTTCAGCACCGTGCCGGCACCGACGCAGGCCTGCGGCAAGGCTGCCGCCACCGCCTTGATCGCTTCCAGCGCTACCGGCGTACGCAGCGTGATCTCAAGCAGCGGCAAGCCGCCGGTGACCAGTGCCTCGCTGACGTGCAGGGCCTCGTCGACCGAGTGGAATTCCAGCACCGGGATCACCGGCACATCGGCAAGGCGTTGAAGCAGCGGGGAAGTCTGGTTTTGCATGGCTGTCTCGGAATAAGGAGTGCGGAAGCAGGGTTTCAGGGAAGCAAGAGTTCAGGCCAACCGGGTCACGCGATCACCGACACCGACTGCGCCAGCCGGCCCAGCACGGTCTGGGCGTCGGGGATCGGCGCCACCGCGCCATACCCGGTGGTCGACAGCGCGGCGGCCACGTTGGCATAGCGCGCCGCCTCGAACGGATCGGCACCCGCGGCCAGGCGCGCGACAAAGCTGCCGCCGAAGCAGTCGCCGGCTCCGGTGGCATCGACTGGCTTGACCGGATAAGGCGGCACCAGCGCGCGCGACTCGGGCGTGGCTACATAGGAGCCCTCTTCGCCCAGCTTCAGCGCGACCAGGCCGACGCCGCAGCCCAGCAGGTAGTCGACGATGGCGTCGCGGTCGTCCAGCCCGGTCAGCACGGTGATGTCATCCCAGCTGGGCAGGCACACGTCGGTCAGCGTAAAGGCCTCGCGCATGATGCCGCGCGCGCGCGCCAGCGACCACAGCCGCAGCCGCAGGTTGGTGTCCAGTGTGACCTTGGTGCCGGCCTTGCGCGCATGCTCCATCGCGTCCAGCCCGGCATCGCAGGCACTGGTGCTGATGGCCAGGCTGATGCCCGACAGGTGCAGGTAGCGCGCCGCCGCAATCGCGCCCAGCGGCAGATGCTCGTGCTGGTAGAGGCTGGCGGCAGAGCCTTCGCGCAGATAGTCGAAGCGGTGGCCGTGGTTGTCGTGCGAGACAAAGTAGACCCCGGTAGGCGCGCTCGGGTCGACGCGCACGTGGCGGGTATCGACGCGCTCCTGCGTCCACAGCGCGCGCAAGCGCTCGCCGAAGGTGTCGGCGCCGACCGCGCAGATGTAGCCGGTGCTGGCGCCCTGGCGCGCAGCGGCAATGCAGAAGTTGGAAGTGTCGCCGCCAAAGCCTTGCAGGTAGCGCGACGGATCGTCGGGCTGCTGGTTGAACTCCACCAGCGGTTCGCCGTAGGCCAGGATGTCGATGCTCATGGGGCCGCCTGCCTCAGAAGAAAGTTTGCACGATGTCGATCACGCGCATGTCGCGGTCCAGCACCGGGATATGGCGCCACTTGTCGAAAGTCAGGCACGGGTGCGAGATATCGAAGGCAATCATGTCGCCTACCTGCACGTCGTCGCCCGGCTTGACCTGCAGGTAGGCGTGCTGGTCCATCATGCCGGTGACTTCCCAATGCGCGGGCACGTCCACCGGCGCCTCGGTGCCGGGCCGGTACAGCCGCGCCGGGATCGGCATGCCGGCGTCGAAGGCCGCATCGCGCTTGCCCATGCCGATGATGACGCGGTCCGGCTCGGGGATCGACTGCACATAGGCCCACAGCTGCAGTGCCGGCAGCAGGCCCTCGCGCATCTTCTGCGCGACCGGGTTGCTGGCCAGGATGCGCTGCTGCGCGGCCCGGTAGATGCCCACGTCGTGCGTCAGGTAGCAGCCCGGACGCAGCACGATGTCGATCGGTGCGCCGATCTCGGTGCGCGCGAATTCCTCAGCCACCACGTCGTACCAGGCCGAACCGGCACCCGACATCACCACCGGGCTGCGGCCGAAACGGCCTTCCTGTGCCAGCTGCCGCGTCACCGCCACGGTGCGCTGCAGGAACTTGCGGATATCAGCCTCTTCCTTGAGCACGCCCTCATAGATTTCCACACCGGCCAGCGACAGCGCATCGGGCCAGCGCGCCAGCGCCTCAAGCACGGCTTGCTGCTGCGCGCCGTCGCGTACGCCGGTGCGCCCGCCTTCCACGCCCAGTTCCAGCAACACTTGCAGCTTCTGGCCGCGCTCCTGGAAGAACTTGCCGAGCTGGTCGGCCAGCGCAGCCGAGTCCACCAGCGCGAAGAATTCGAAATCCGGATCGCGCAGCAGGTCAGCGATGATTTCCATATTGCGCCGGCCCACCAGCTGGTTGGCCATCAGCACGCGCTTGACGCCGTGCGCATGCGCGGCCGCGGTCTGGTGCGCGGTGGCCAGCGTGATGCCCCACGCGCCGGCGCCGAGCTGGCGCGCAAACAGCTTGGGCGCCATGGTGGTCTTGCCATGTGGCGCAAGCTGCACGCCGTATTCGTTCATGAAGCGGCGCATCCATTCCAGGTTGTGCGCAAGCCGGTCTTCATAGAGCACCGCGGCCGGGAGGCTCAACTCTTCCTGCAACAGGTTCCAGCCGGTTTGGCCGGCCGCATCCGGGGCAATGGGGGCTTCCATCCGGCCCAGCGCCTTGTTGAGCGGATCGATCACGCCGGCCTGATACTTTATTTCACGCATGCTTGTCATCATCCTGAAAAAATCTGATTGACGTAATGATAGCCCTGAAAATAAGATATTTCATCCTTGTTATAAAGTAACACGCAGATGCCCGGAAGGGCTAGCCGGGACCACGCGATTGGCACCCGCCAGATGCGCCAATCACTGTTATAGCCCCTGCCCGCGGGCACTGCAGCTTCCGTCACATTTCGATCCGATCCGTCTTCCGACCAGACCTGCCGCCCATGACCGCGCCCTTCGACATCCTGACCCGCATCGCCGAGCGCGGCCCCGCGCTGCGCCTGGCCGAGCAAAAGGTGGCGCAGGTGGTGCTGGAAGACCTGGCCGGCGCGGCCGCCGCCAGCATCAATGAGCTGGCGCGCAAGGCCGGCGTCAGCGAGGCCAGCGTGACGCGCTTTGCCAAGGCCATCGGCTGCCGCGACGTGCGCGACCTGAAGCTGCGCCTGGCCCAGGCCACCGCGGTAGGCGCGCGCTTCCTGCAGCCCGGCAGCGTTCCCGCCGGTGAAGCCGCCCCGGCCACGCTCGCTGACAGCATCCACGCCGACATCCTCACCGCGCTGGAAGTCAACCGCGGCCTGATGGACGCGCAGCGCATCGAGCAGGCCGCGCGCCTGTTGCTTGGCGCACGCATGGTCTACGCTTTTGGCATGGGCGGCGGCTCGTCATTCATGGCCGACGAGGCCCGCCATCGCCTGGCGCGCCTGGGCCAGCCGGTGGCGAGCTACCAGGACGCCCTGCTGCAGAAGATGGTGGCGGCCACGCTGGGCCGCGACGACGTGGTGCTGGCGTTCTCGGCCAGCGGCCGCGTGCCGGAGATGCTGGCCAGCTGCGATATCGCGCGCGAGTACGGTGCCCGGCTGGTGGCCGTGACCGCGCTGGGCTCGCCGCTGGCCGCGCGCGCCGACGTGCTGCTGCCGGTGCGCACGCTGGAGACGGATTTCATTTTCAAGCCGTCGGCATCGCGCTACGCCATGCTGATGGTGCTGGACGTGCTGGCCACGCAATGCGCGCTGTTGCAGCCGGACCAGAGCAAGGAGCGACTGCGCCGGCTCAAGTACGTGCTGGACACCCACCGCGGTGAAAGCGGCCCCGCCAGGGGCCCCGACAGCCGCCAGCCGCTGGGAGACTGACCATGCCACACCTGTTCGACACCCTGATCCGCTGCGTCACCCTGATCGACGGCTCCGGCGCCGCCGCGCGCCTGGCCGACGTGGCCCTGCGCGACGGCCGCATCGCCCGCATCGATGAAGCCGGCGCGATCGATCCCGACGCCGCCTCGCATGTCGTCGAAGGCGACGGCCTGGTCCTTGCACCGGGCTTTATCGACGTGCATACGCACGACGACACCAACGTGGTGCGCCAGCCCGAGATGACGCCCAAGCTGTCACAGGGCGTCACCACGGTGGTGGTCGGCAACTGCGGCATCAGCGCCGCGCCGGTGACACTGGCAGGCGAACCGCCCGACCCGATGAACCTGCTCGGCCATGCCGACGCCTTCCGCTACCCGGATTTCAAAAGCTACGTCGATGCGGTAGGCGCCGCGCAGCCCGCGGTCAATGTCGCCGCGCTGGTCGGCCATACCGCGCTGCGCAGCAACCATATGGACCGCTTCGACCGCGCCGCCACGCCGGAAGAAATCGCGGCAATGCGCGCGCAGCTGGAAGAAGCGCTGCAGCACGGCGCGCTGGGACTGTCCACGGGCCTGGCCTACGCCAACGCCTTCAGCGCACCGACCGATGAGGTGCTGGCGCTGGCCGAACCGCTGGCCAAGGCCGGCGCGCTCTACGCCACCCACCTGCGCAGCGAGTTTGCCGAGATCCTCGACGCCATGGACGAGGCCTTCCGCATCGGCCGCCATGCGCGCGTGCCGGTGGTGATCTCGCACCTGAAATGCGCGGGCGTGGCCAACTGGGGCCGCAGCACCGAGGTGCTGGACGCGCTCGACGGCGCGCAGCGCTGGCAGCCGGTGGGCTGCGACTGCTACCCCTACACCGCCAGTTCCTCCACGCTGGACCTGAAGCAGGTCACCAGCGATTTCGACATCATGGTGACCTGGTCCGAAGGCGCGCCCGAGATGGGCGGCCGCCTGCTGGCCGATATCGCCGCCGAATGGCAGGTCGACCTGCACGAAGCCGCGCGCCGGCTGATGCCCGCGGGCGCGGTCTACCACTGCATGGAAGACGCCGACGTCGACCGCATCCTGAGCCATCCGGCCACGGTGGTCGGCTCGGACGGCCTGCCCAACGACCCGCTGCCGCATCCACGCCTGTGGGGCGCATTCCCGCGCGTGCTGGGCCACTACGCGCGCGACCGCGAGCTGTTCCCGCTGACGGTGGCCGTCAACAAGATGACCGGCATGTCCGCCGAGCGCTTCGGGCTGCAGGAGCGCGGCTTCGTGCGCGAAGGCTACTGGGCCGACCTGGTGCTGTTCGACGCCACCACCATCCGCGATACGGCCAGCTTTACCGATCCCATGCAACCGGCCGAGGGCATTGCCGCGGTCTGGGTCAATGGCGAGCTGTCATGGCAGCAGCGCCAGACCACCGGCGTGCGCGCCGGCCGGTTCCTGCCGCGAGGCCCGCGGCCTGAGTTCGGCGCCGCCTGACCGGCGCGCTGCCCTCCTTCCTTCCCAAATCCAACACAATCCCAGGAGTACCCATGGACATCAAACGATTCGGCGTCGAAGGCGGCACCGGTACCGGCGGCCAGCACATGCCCTTCGCCCGCGCGGTCGCGGCCGACGGCTGGCTCTACGTCTCCGGCCAGGTGCCGATGGTCAACGGCGAGGTCATCGACGGCGGCATCGTGCCCCAGACCCACCAGGCCATCAAGAACGTGCTGGCCATCCTGGCCGAGGCCGGCTACGGCCCCGAGCACGTCGTGCGCTGCGGCGTATGGCTGGACGACACGCGCGACTTCGCCTCGTTCAACAAGATCTTCAAGGAATACTTCGGCGCCAACCCGCCCGCGCGCGCCTGCGTGCAGTCAAGCATGGTGGTGGACTGCAAGGTCGAAGTGGACTGCATCGCCTACAAGAAGCCGGCGGCCTGAGCCTGCTGCCAGCGGATTGCGTCATCCCCTCCCGACCGCGGCAGGGGGAAAAACCAAAAACTAATCCCTGCCGCCACAAGCGGCCTTTTTTCCACGCAAGGAGACAATATGGGTCCCGTCACCGGAACCACGCTCTTGGTGTATGCGCTGATCGCAGTGATCGCACTGGTGGTGCTGATCGCGCGCTTCAAGCTCAACCCCTTCATTACCCTGGTGGTCGTATCGGTGCTGCTCGGCTTTGCCGTGGGCATGCCGATGGGCGACATCGTCAAGTCCTTTGAGGCCGGCGTCGGCGGCACCCTTGGCCATATCGCGCTGGTGGTGGGCCTGGGCACCATGCTCGGCAAGATGATGGCCGAATCCGGCGGTGCCGAGCGCATCGCGAACACACTGATCGATTTCTTCGGCGCGAAGAACGTGCATTGGGCGATGGCCACCATCGCCTTTATCGTCGGCCTGCCGGTGTTCTTTGAAGTGGGCTTCGTGCTGCTGGTGCCGATCGCCTTCAATGTGGCCAAGCGCACCGGCACTTCGATGGTGCTGGTCGGCATCCCGATGGTGGCCGGCCTGTCCGTGGTGCACGGCCTGATCCCGCCGCACCCGGCCGCGCTGCTGGCGGTAACCGCCTATGGCGCCGACATCGGCAAGACCATCATGTACGCGCTGATCGTCGGCATTCCCACAGCAGCCCTCGCTGGCCCGCTGTTCGCCAAGCTGATGGACCGCTACGTCAAGCTGCCCGAGGTCAATCCGCTGGCGGAGCAGTTCACCGAAGAGGATGAGCGCGTCAAGGCATCGCATGAGTTGCCGGGCTTCGGCATCACGGTGTTCACCATCCTGCTGCCCGTGATCCTGATGCTGATCGGCAGCTGGGCAGACCTCATCGCCACGCCCAAGACCTTTGCCAACGACTTCCTGAAGCTGATCGGCAACTCGGTGATGGCGCTGCTGATTGCGGCGCTGGTGAGCTTCTACACCTTCGGCAAGGCGCGCGGCTTCAACCGCGAGACCATCCTCAAGTTCACCAACGAGTGCGTGGCGCCCACCGCCATCATCACGCTGGTGGTCGGTGCCGGCGGCGGCTTTGGCCGCATCCTGCGCGACTCGGGCATCTCCAACGCCATCGTCGACGTCGCCACCGGCGCCAACGTGTCGGTGCTGGTGCTGGGCTGGCTGGTGGCGGTGATGATCCGCATCGCCACGGGCTCGGCCACGGTGGCCATGACCACCGCGGCGGGCATCGTCGCGCCGATCGCCGCCAGCGTGCCGGGCACGCGCCCGGAGCTGCTGGTGCTGACCACCGGCGCCGGCTCGCTGATCCTGTCGCACGTGAACGACGGCGGCTTCTGGCTGGTCAAGGAGTACTTCAACATGACCGTGGCCCAGACCTTCCAGACCTGGTCGGTCTGCGAAACCATCATCTCGGTGGTGGCGCTGCTGCTGACGCTGGGGCTGGCCACGCTGGTCTGAGCGTCCCCTCCCGCGCCTCCGTCCCGGGGGCGCGCCGGGCAGCCAGGCAAACCCGGCATCAGCCGGGATTGCCTGGCCTGCGCCCTCCCGCACTGCCTCCTTGATGCGGCCGCCAGCGCCGCGCGCCAACGGGGAGAGCCTCCCATCACCATCGCCCCGCTGCTGCACGCTCTCGCGGCCTTGGCGACGCTGGACGTGGTGCAGATGGTCCATGTCCGCAAGGTCGAGTAGGTCAACGGAAAGCTGCACAACCTTGAGTTCGACAAGTTTGCGCAGGTGAAGGACTCGGGCGACTAAGGCGCACGCGCATTTTCAAAAGTTGGCGATTCCTGCGTCGGCGGCATGGGTTCAAATTTCGCCCGCCCTTAGAAATGCGACGTCTCTCATCGATTACCCGGCACCGACAGCAAATACTGGTGGCGTCATTGATGATCTACTCGTCACACGATCTTCCGGGCAACCTTGCCTAGATGTTTTTTTTGATGCAATATTGCATCATATCTGAAGCAAGGAGCATGACATGCGCACGACCGTGACGATCGATGACGCCCTGTATGAGCAAGCACTAGAGGTAGCCGACCCTAACATGGACAAATCTGACCTTTTTCGTGAGGCAATCAAGACTTTCGTTCGGGTACAAGCAGCCAAGCGCCTCGCAGCACTGGGTGGCGCCGCTCCCAATATGGAAGACGTGACACGCCGCCGTCCGGAACCTGAAGCGAAATGAGCGTGCTCGTCGACACCTCTGTGTGGGTAGATCATTTCAAGAACCGGAATGACAGACTGGTCAGCTTGCTTGTGTCGGATCAAGCCCTGACCCACCCCATGGTCCTGGTTGAATTAGCTTGCGGAACACCCCCAGCGCCGCGGATCCGGACACTTGGCGACATCGGGCTATTGCAACCCGCAAAGCAAGCAAGCCTGGCAGAGGTGATGGCGTTCATCGAGCACGAGAAATTGTATGGGCTGGGTTGCGGCCTGGTCGATGTCTCCTTGCTGGCTTCCACTTTGATCACGCCTGGCGCACGGCTATGGACACTGGACCAGCGTCTCGACCATTTGTCGGTACGTTTTGGTGTGGCACATCGGCCGAAGCTTCACTAGGTCACGTGAAGCGCCACCACTCGAGCGGCGCACACTGAGCCTCATGAGGCACGGCAAGCGCTTTGTGCGCTCACATCAACACAACGGTTTACATGGCTGCGCCCACCGCCTAAGGTCAACCAGGCAATGACTTGCCGGGAAACCACCCATGTCGATCGACCGTCGCTCATTTCTCAGCCTGGCCGCCGGTCTGGCCGCTACCGGCCTCAGGCCGGTGTCGCCGGTCCATGCCGCCACTGTCGCCGCACCGTTGCGCCGCAATATCCCTGGCACCACCGAAGCCCTGCCCGTGGTCGGCATGGGCACCGCCGACACCTTCAACGTCGGCACCGGCGCAGACGAACGCAAGCCGCTGGCGGAGGTGATGGGCCTGCTGCTGCAGACCGAAGGCTCGGTCATCGATACCGCGCCCAGTTACGGCAGCGCCGAAGCCGTGACCGGCGACCTGCTGCGCGCGGCCAATGCCCGCAGCCGCGTGTTTCTGGCCACCAAGATCTCGGCCCGGTCCGGCGCGCCCGCGCAGGCGCAATGGGCGCGTTCGCTGGCCGACCTGCAGGTGGACAAGATCGACCTGCTGCAGATCCACAACCTGATCGACTGGCAGGCCAACCTGCGCTGGCTGCGCGAGCTGAAGGAACAGGGCCGCATCCGCTACCTGGGCATCACCCACTACCGCGACGATGCGCACGAGGCGCTAGAGAAGATCGTGCGCAGCGAGCGCGTGGACTTTGTCCAGATCAACTACTCCGTGGCCGAGCGCAATGCCGAACGCACGCTGCTGCCGCTGTGCGAAGCGCGCGGCGTGGCGGTGCTGGTCAACCGGCCGTTCCAGGACGGGCGCCTGTTCCGCGTCGTCAAGGACCGCCCGCTGCCGCCGTGGGCTGGCGATATCGACTGCGGCTCGTGGGGCCAGCTGTTCCTGAAGTTCATCGTCAGCCATCCCGCCGTGACCGTGGCGATCCCGGCCACCTCCAAGCCGCGCAATATGGCCGACAACCTTGGGGCCGGACTCGGCCGCATGCCCGATCCCGGCCAGCGCGAGCGCATCGCCGCGCTGCTGCGCTGAGCCGTATCGATCGTGGACGAACCCGCGCGCGACCCGCCTGCCAGCGGCCTGGCCCGGCTGCGGCGCGGCTTCGGCATCCGCCCCGGCGAGACCGGCGCCGTGGTGGGCGGCTTCCTGTTCTTCTTCTGCCTGTTCGCCAGCTATTTCATGCTGCGCCCGGTGCGCGAGACCATGGGCATTGCCGGCGGCGTGAAGAACCTGCAGTGGCTGTTCACCGCAACCTTTGTCGTGATGCTGGCCGCGATCCCGCTGTACGGCGCGGTCTGCGCGCGGCTGCCGCGGCGCCGCTTCGTGCCCTGGGTGTACGCCTTCTTTATCGCCAACCTGCTTGGCTTTGCGCTGGCCACGCGTGCGCTGCCGGACAACGTCTGGCTGGCGCGCGTCTTCTACGTGTGGCTGTCGGTGTTCAACCTGTTTGTGGTATCGGTGGCATGGAGCCTGATGGCCGATGTGTTCCGCCCCGAGCAGGCGCGCCGTCTGTTCGCACTGCTGGCCGCCGGCGCCAGCGCGGGCGGGCTCGCCGGCCCCGTGCTGGGCGGCTGGCTGGTGCCGCAGATCGGCCTGACCGGGCTGATGCTGCTGTCGGCCGCGCTGCTGGCCGCAACGCTGCCCGGCGTGGGCTGGCTGTTTGGCTGGCGCCGCCGCGCCGGCGCGGGCGTGGTGCAGCCGGGCGAAGCCTCGGCCGGCGCGGCGCAGGATCCGGCCACCCCCATCGGCGGCCGGTTGCTGGCCGGGTTGTCGCTGCTGCTGCGCTCGCGCTACCTGCTTGGCATCGGCCTGTTTGTGATCCTGCTGGCCACGGCCAGCACCTTCCTGTATTTCGAGCAGGCGCGGCTGGTGGCCGAGGTCTTCCCGGAGCGCACCCGCCAGACCCAGGTCTTCAGCGCGCTGGATGCTACCGTGCAGGCGCTGACCATCCTGGTCCAGCTCTTCTTCACCGGCCGCATGGCGCGCCGCTATGGCGTCACCGTGCTGCTGACCGCGGTGCCGCTGGCGGTGACCTGCGGCTTCCTCATATTGGCGATGCTGCCGACCTTCGGCATGCTGGCCGGCGTCATGATCCTGCGGCGCGTGGGCGAATACGCGCTGCTGCGCCCGGGGCGCGAGATGCTGTTCACCGTGGTCGATCCCGAAACCAAGTACAAGGCCAAGAACGTGATCGACACCGCCGTCTACCGTGCGGGCGACGCGGTCAGTGCGTGGGTCAAGACGGGAATCGATGCGCTGTCGGGCCATCCGGCTACGGTGGCACTGGCTGGCGCTGTGCTGGCGCTGGTGTGGGCGGGACTGGGGTGGTGGCTGGGGCGGCGGCATGAGGGGCAGTTGGGCCCGCAGGACGCCAGTCTCAGCCGTGCCGTGGGGAACACCGCTGCCCAGGACAAGGGTTTTCCCGGTTGACGCTGTGTCTGCGAAGCCATACATTGGCCGTGCAGATCTAGATAAGAGACCATCTGTAAGATGGTCTCTTAGCGCCTTGCAGTTGCTGCGGCCTCTTACAGAACAAATAAGAGGAGACCGCCGTGCAACGCTCTGCTATCAAAATTCGTGGCATCGATGATGTCATTGCCTACATAGATTCCTGCCCAGGCATTCGCGGCAGGGCCGGTGTCATCTGGTGGCTCGCACTCGGCGGCCTTTTCCTTGATGCGTTTTCCAATTCTGCGCTGAGCGCCGGCCTCGGGCCGATGACGCGCAACCTTCAGCTCGCGCCTGCAAAGGTCGCCCTGTTGACCTCGTTTGCCTCCTGGGTGGCCATTGCCTTCAACCCTATCGGTGGCTGGATGGCCGACCGCTGGGGCCGTGTCCGGCCACTGATTCTCGCCAAGGTACTGGCTGTGGTCGGCGCGTTGCTGGTAGTGTTTGCCCCCGGCTTCGAGGTGATCCTGGCCGGGCGCTTCTTTGTCGGCGCGGCCTACGGCATCGACTTTGCCATCGCCATGGCGGTGCTGGCGGAGTTCACGCCGGTGAAACTCAAGAGTCGGCTGAACACATGGCAAGGCATGTGGTACACGGCCGTCTGCTCCAACCTCCTGTTGGCACTGCTGTTCTATTCCTGGGACGTTGGCGATACGATCTGGCGCTACTCGGTGGCGGCCACCGCGGTCTTCGGCGTGATCATCCTGCTGCTGCAGGGCCTGTTCCTGGTGGAGAGCCCGATCTGGCTGGCACGCAAGGAATTGCTCGATGCCGCCGCGCACGCCATGACGCGCATCTACGGCCGTGAGTTCGTTGCCGCCCCGCCCGCGGAACGCATCCCCGTCCTCAACCAGGCGCGCCGCGGCCTGGCCAACGTGCTGCTGATCTTCCGCGGCGTCTACCTGCCGCGCACCATGCTGGCGGCCACCGTGCAGATCGGGCAGTCGATCCAGTACTTCGCGATCGGCTGGTACCTGCCGCTGATCAGTGCGGCCCTGTTCGGCAAGGACTTCGTCTACGCGACGATTGGCGCGCTGGTTTTCAACGTCTGCGGCATCTTTGGCGGCTTCCTCTCGCCCTTGATCGGCCGCAAGCTGGGCCTTCGCCGCGCCTCGGCGTTCGGCTTTGCGGCGGTATTCGCCATGCTGCTGATCCTGGGCCTGTTCAACGGCAAGATGCCGATGTGGGCGGCAGTGGTCGTTCCGTCGCTGTTCATCCTGTTCCACTCGGGCGGCCCCGGCGCCAATGGCAAGAGCCTGTCGTCACTGTCTTTCCGCAGCGAACTGCGCGCGGGCGCCAACGGCATCATCGGCGCGCTCGGTGCCATCGGCGCTGCACTGGGCCTGCTGGTCTTCCCGCTGTTCCGCGCACAGTATGGCCTGGAGACTACCTTCCTGATTCTTTCCGTGGTGCCGCTGCTGGCCAGCATCATTTGCTTCGCGATCCGCTGGGACCCGACCCGTACCACCATCAACCCCGACAATGAAGCGAATGCTCCGCAGTTCAAGGGCGATGAGCCGGAGGCTCCTGGCTTCATGGATCCCGCGATCGAGAAGGCCCGGCCATGATCCAGCGCAGAAATGTCATCCTCGCGATCGATGAGGGCACCTCTGGCACGCGCGCCGCGGTGGTAGCCGCCGACGGCCATGTGAGGTGCCTCGAGTACACCACGCTTGAAGTCCGCTCCCCCTGCCCCGGCGTGGTGGAACAGGACGCCGACGTCCTGCTCGACAAGACCCTGGCGGTCTGCCGCGCCACCCTGGCACAGGCGGCTCGCGAAAACCTGAACGTCACTGCCCTCGCTATCGCCACCCAGCGCGCCACCGCGGTGCTATGGGACACGCAGACCGGACGTGCGCTGGTACCCGCGATGGTGTGGCAGGACACGCGGTACGCGGCCGATCTCGCCCAGCTTGCGCCGGCATGGGACGCGACCCTGCGCAAAACGGCCGGCCGCCCGAGCGGTGTACGCTCGCCGTACCTCTGGGCAGCGCGGCACCTGCGCGACACGCCGGCTGTGACTGACGCCTTCCGCGCGCGCCGGCTCGCATTCGGCACCATCGACAGCTGGCTGCTCTGGCACCTGTCGACGGCACGCGCATGCATCACCACGCCGACCAATGCCACCTCCTGCAACGCCTACGTGCTGACCGGGCATCGCTACCAGCTCGACTGGATCGATGCGCTTGGCTTTCCGCGCGAACTGCTGCCCGAACTGCGCCAGGATGCGGACGACTTTGGCCGCACGCGTCCGGAAGTGCTGGGGATTGACGTGCCGATCCTGGCTTGTGCCGGCGACCAGCTCGCCGGCGCAATCGGTCTGGGGTGTCTCGATGCCGGCCAGGCGATGTGCCTGCATGGCACCGGCAGCTTCGTCGATCTGGTAGTCGGCCCGAACCTTCCTGCCCGCAGCGGCAAGTCAGACAGCACCCTGACCATGACCGCGCGCCGGCAGCTGGGCGTGTCGCATTTCTCGGTCGAAACCTTTGTCGCCACCACCGGCTCCGCGCTCAACTGGGTCTGCGACAAGCTCGGCTGGTTTGAGAATGCCAGGCAAATCAGTGCGCTGGCCAGCACGGTTGCGTCCTCACGGGGCGTGACCTTTGTCCCCGCGCTGACCGGCCTGCGGGTCCCACGCATGCAGCCTGAGGCGCGAGCGGCATTGACCGGTATCTCGATGGCAACGACGCAGGCTGAGATGGCCTTTGCGATCCTCGAAGGCATTGCGCATTCGGTGACTTCATGCATCGAGGCAAACCGGGAGATCGCGGGCGTGCCGGTGTCGGAGCTCGTGGTTGGCGGCGGCTTGTCTGGCAGCGACGCGCTGCTGCAGATGCAGGCGGACCTCAGCGGCATTCCCATCCACCGCATGAAGGAAACGGACCGTGCCAGCCTGCGCGGCATCGCCTACCTCGCCGGGTCTTCCGGCCTGCTTTGGGATTCCATGCAGCAGGCCCGTGCCACCACAACGCCAGACGCGGTGTTCGAGCCGGCAATTGGCGCCGATGAGCGTGCCCAGCGGCGTGCGCTCTGGAATGCGCGGGTGGCATCCGAGCTCAACCATGCGGACGCGCTTGCGGTCCATTAACAAGGAGCAACAACAGACATGGTGATTTTTCCATCCCGCAGCGCCAACCGCGAGCGCGCCGCCATGACCAGCACCGAACCGTTGCGGCTGGTGCGCCGGGACCTGCTTGACCGCCTGGAGGCGGATGCATTCGACATCCTGGTGGTCGGCGGCGGCGTGACGGGCGCCTACGCCGCGCTGGATGCCAGCCTGCGCGGCTATCGCGTGGCGCTGGTTGAAAAGTGCGACTTCGCCGCGGGGACCTCGTCCAAATCATCAAAGATGGTGCACGGCGGCCTGCGCTATATCGAACAGGGCAATCTTGGCCTGGTGCGCCATTCACTGCTGGAGCGCCAGCGCCTGCGCCGCAACGCGCGCCATCTGGTGCAGCGGCTGCCGTTCCTGTTCCCGGTGATGGAGCGCAACGGCGTGTTCGACAAGCGCCTGGCCAGGGCCTTCGAGAGCCTGCTCTGGACCTACGACCTCGCCGGTGGCTGGCGCGAGGGAATCCTGCACCAGAAGCTGACCAAGGCCGAGGTATTGGCCCACTGCCCGACCTTCAATGAGGAACATCTGACCGGCGGCTACCTGTACTTCGATGCGCGCGTCGACGATGCCCGCCTGACACTGAACCTCGCGCGCACGGCAGCGTTCCATGGCGCGGCAGTGGTCAATCACGCGACCGTCGCCGAGATCACCCGCGACGGACACGGCAAGGTGGATGGCGCCATTGTCCACGCCGGCGAGCGCGAGATCCGCGTGCGCGCAGGCGTGGTCATCATGGCAACCGGGGTCTGGCTGCGCGACTGGACCGGACGCAGGAAGGGCGAGGCCAGGACCCTGCACATTCGCCCTGCCAAGGGCGTCCACGTTGCCATCCCGTGGCTGAAGATCCGCAATGACTGCACGGTGACCATCCCGGTGCCCGGGCGCAGCCGCCGGGCAACCATCACGCGGTGGGGCAACGTGTCCTACCTTGGCACCACCGATGAAGACTATGAAGGCGACCTCGACAATGTCATGTGCACCCGGCAGGAACTCGACTTCCTGCTGGAGGGCGCGCGTTCGGCACTCAACACCGACCTGAAGCCGGAAGACGTGGTGGGCAGCATCGCGGGGTGCCGCCCTCTGGTGGCGCCGCCCGGCGGCAAGACCCTGGAAATCAAGCGCAATCACGAGATTCATATCGCGGACGACGGCCTGGTGACCATCGTCGGCGGCAAGCTCACGACCTCGCGGCACATGGCCGAGCAAACCATCGACGCCGCGCAGAAGGTCATCGGCAAGCGCGGCAAGTGCCTGACCAGATCGGCCTATCTGCTTGGGGCGGCTGGCTATGACCCGCAGGCAATCGTCGCGTCCGGCGGCATGTCCGCGCACCTGGGCGAGCGCTACGGCACAGAGGCGCGCTTTGTCAGCGACATCCTGCAGGCGGACGCCACCCTGGCCACGCCGATCGTCGAAGGCCTGCCCTATACCGAGGCCGAAATCGTCTATGCCGTGCGCCATGAACTGGCCGGCACGGTTGACGACGTCTTGTCACGTCGCATCCGCGCACGCCTGATGGCGCGCGATGCCTCCGCCCGGGCCGCAGCGCGGGTGGGCCAGATCCTCCAGGCCGAACTCGGATTGTCCGAAGCGGCCGTGGCGCGGCAGGTCAGCGAATACCTGGCCGCCGTCGCCCTCGAAAAATCCGTCCTCATGGGAGACTCAGCATGATCAGCAAGGAAGCCATCAAGCGCGGCTACAACCGCGGCAACTATGTCGTCGGCGCCCACACGCCGCCGGGCTATGCAGCGAACATCCAGGACACCCCGGATGCGCCGGGCCTGCAGCGCGACACCATTGCTGTCGGCGCGGCCGATGTCGCGGCCCTGCGCAAGGTTGCCGATGAAGTCTTGACCGATACCGCCGATGTAGTGGCGTGGACACGCGACTGGTGGGCCGGATCGATGATCACAGAGACCGCCGGCAAGCCCGCCACGCCGCGCGCGGTCATCGTACGCGCTTCCACCGTGGAACAGGTGCAGGCAGTCATGCGCATTGCCAGCGCCAGTGCCATCCCGGTCACCGTATCGGCCGGACGCAGCAACGTGACGGGCGCCGCCCTGCCCGTGCGCGGCGGAATCGTGCTGGACGTATGCGGCCTGAACAAGCTTGTCGGATTCGACAAGGACAGCCAGATCGTCGACGTGGAAGCCGGCATGTTCGGCGACCTTTTCGAACAGACCATGCAGAAGGAATTCGGCATGACGATGGGCCACTGGCCATCGTCGTACGCCATCAGCACGGTCGGCGGATGGGTAGCCTGCCGCGGCGCCGGCCAGTTGTCCACGCGCTATGGCAAGATCGAGGACATGGTGTTCGGCATGGACGTCGTGCTGGCCGACGGCAGCCTGGTCACCGTGGGCGGCTATTCGCGCGCGGCGTTAGGCCCGGATCTGCAGCAACTGTTCATCGGATCCGAGGGCATGCTGGGCGTGATCGTGCGTGTGCGCCTCAAGCTGCACCGCCTGCCCGACTACGGTCGCGCCATCGCCTATGGCTTCAAGACTTTTGCCATCGGCCTGGAGGCCTGCCGCGAGATCATGCAGCGCGGGGCCAATCCGGCCGCGCTGCGGCTCTATGACGAACTGGAGAGCGGCGTGCAGTTCGGGCTGCCCGACACCAATGTGCTGCTGGTTGCCGACGAGGGTGCGCGCGAGATCGTCGATGCGGTGATGACGATCAGCGAACGCGTATGCCTGGAACGTGGTGACAAGCTGGACAGCGAGTCGATTTTCGAGCGCTGGCTCGACACACGCTACCTGACCGGCAAGAGCGCCGAGGGCTTCAAGCGCAGCCCCGGCTTTGTCGCCGACACGCTCGAAATGTCCGGACCGTGGCGCGACCTGGCTGCCATCTACACGGACGTTGTCAAGGCCATCAATGCGGTGCCGGGCACCCTCGCCGGCTCCGCGCACCAGTCGCACGCCTATGTGGACGGCGCCTGCCTGTACTTCTCGCTGCGCGGCGAGGTCGCGGTGGCAGACCGCCAGAAGTGGTATCGCCAGGCATGGGATGCTGCCAATGCGGTGCTGATCCAATACAATGCGGCACTGAGCCACCACCACGGAGTCGGACTGCTGCGCGCGCCATATATGGCCTCGTCGCTGGACACGGCGTTCCCGCTGCTGGCGGCAGTCAAGCAGGCACTTGATCCGCAGAATATCCTGAACCCAGGCAAGCTGGGTCTCAGTGACGTGCTCACCAACGAACCGAAGTAACCCGGCATGGACAGGTCCCTCGGTGCGCGCCTGACGCGACACCCCGTCATCGGCACACTCTACGGTGTTGACCAGATCGACGCCATCTTTGAAAGCGTGGCCGAAGTCTGCATTGTCGCCAACGTGGAATTGCGCAAGCTGCAGCCAGTCATCGCCACGCTGGCCAGCGCCGGCAAGTACGTCATCGTCAATATCGACAGCTGCGAAGGCTTGTCGCAGGACAAGGGCGGGGTGGAGTACCTGGCCGACATCGGGGTGACCAGTCTGGTTTCCACACGCGTGGCAACGATCCAGCGCGCCAACCGCGCTGGCATGGTGACGATGCAGAAGGTCTTTGTGACCGACCGCTCCACCTGGCCGCGCAGCGTCAAGGCGCTCGAGCAGAGCGACCCGAACCTGGTGCAGCTGATGCCGGCGCCGATGCTGTCGCACCTGCCCGAAGCGGACCGCAAGGCGCTGCCGCCGATCGTGACGTCAGGCTTTGTCTGCAATCGGGATGATATCCGCAGCGCGCTCGCACATGGCGCTGTGGCCGTCTCCACCAGCGACCGCAAGCTCTGGAATCTGGAAGCGGGAGCGCTGAAGCCGTAGAACTGCGGCCTGGCGCGGCCTGGGCAGTTTCGCTGACCGCTGATCGGCCAAAGCTGGCCTTCTGCCGCAGGAAAATCGTATAGTCATGTCCTCGGACCTGGCTTGCCCCCGCGCGCCGCGCCAGCCCGCGCAGCGCAGCCCGCAAGCCACCCCCACATTCCTGATCCCGGAGGACTCCCCCATGAAAACCAAAGCCGCCATCGCCTGGAAAGCCGGCGCCCCGCTGACCATTGAAGACGTGGACCTGGATGGCCCGCGCGCCGGGGAAGTGCTGGTGGAAGTCAAGGCCACCGGCATCTGCCATACCGATTACTACACGCTGTCCGGGGCCGACCCCGAAGGGATCTTCCCGGCGATCCTGGGCCATGAAGGCGCGGGCATCGTCACCGACGTCGGCCCGGGCGTAACCTCGCTCAAGCCCGGCGACCACGTGATCCCGCTCTACACGCCGGAATGCCGCCAGTGCAAGTTCTGCCTGTCGCGCAAGACCAACCTGTGCCAGGCCATCCGCGCCACGCAGGGCAAGGGCCTGATGCCGGACGGCACCTCGCGCTTTTCCATCGACGGCAAGCCGATCTTCCACTACATGGGCACGTCGACATTTGCCAACCAC
>NZ_KB903153.1:0-52039 GCF_000379565.1 Cupriavidus sp. UYPR2.512
CAAGCCCTTGCCGCGCCCCATGGTCATAGCGCGACATCGGAAGGCCCAGGAACGATGCATGCCAAAGGATTTGGCTACGTCCTCAGGATGCTCACCCTCCCTCATCCGTTGCACGGCCAGTACGCGCATTTCCTCAAGGGTGTTATGCGCCAAGGTTCGTCCGTCTCGTTTCATAAACGTCGGATTTCGACAGATTATGGAAGTTCAATTTTTGTCGCATATATTTCTGACTACTGAGTAACATCATATGTGACTGCGACAGATGTCTCCGATGTCCACGATGCCCGGGAGCGGCACCCGCCACCTTGCCCGCCCCAGCCAGCCGACCGGTCCCGCCCCCCCGGGGCCTGCACTGCGCAAGGCTGCCGTGATCGAGGCGACCCTCAACATCGCTGCCGGCAGGGGTTTCCAGGGACGTGGCTCGGCGCGCGTGAGCCTGGTGGCCAGCCGCTTTACCAGCCGCATTGTGCTGGTCACGGACTCCGGCTCGGCCGATGCGCGCGACGTGATGGCCGTCATGCGCCTGCGCACGCCGCCTGGCACCGTGCTGCGCATCCAGGCCGACGGCCCGGACGAAGTCGCCGCGGTCAGGTCCATCGCACAACTGCTCGGTCCAGGGAACGGCCAGCCATGAACGAACGCATACCGGACGCCGCCCCCGGCATCGCCACGGATAGCGGCCGCACGTCCTTTGACTCCTATATGCGGTTCCTGGCCGAAGCCCCGCGCGACGGCACGCCCGTGGTGCTGGAAACCGAGACCGCCCTGTCGCTGCACTTCGACGTGCTGGCCACGCAGAGCTTCATGTCGCGCCGCGATCCCGACCGGCTGGTGCTGGGCTACACGCGCACCATGATGGGATTCCTGCTGCTGCATCCGTCGCCGGCTCGGATTTCGGTGATCGGGCTCGGCGGAGGCTCGCTGGTCAAGTATTGCTACCGGCACCTGCCTGCCAGCGGGTGGTCGCGGTCGAGATCGACCCGGCGGTGATCGCACTGCGCGAGCGCTTCCGCATTCCGCCCGACGATGCCCGCCTGCAAGTGGTCTGCGCCGATGGCGCCGAATTCGTCAAGGGCCGGGAAGCGCGCCCCGAGGTCATCCTCGTCGACGGCTTCCTGGCTGACGGCATGCCGCTGCAGCTTGGCTCCGCCGGCTTCTACGCGGCCTGCCACGCGCGGCTGGCCGACCACGGCGTGCTGGTGGCCAACTTCCTTGCAAGCGACCGCGGCATGCCGCACTACCTGGGCGCGGTGCGCGCCGTGTTCGGGGCCTCGATGTCGGTCGCGCGTGCCGAGGACAGCTGCAACTACACGCTGTTTGCCTGGAAAGGCCCGCCCCGGCTGCCGCCGCTGCAGACGCTGCTGGCACGCGCACGGGTGCTGGAAGCCGTGCATGCCCTGAAGCTGACACCGACTGCCCGCCGCATGAAGCGCGGCGAGGCAGTTGCCGCCGCCCCCGACGCCTGGCACGCCCTTGCCCGGCCCCGGAACACCCTGTAGCGGCAACGCAGGTCCTCCGCCTCCCTGCCCAATCCGCCAGACGCCGCCCCCATCGCCATGCCGATCCTGTACCTGCGCAAACTGACCGGGAAGCGGCGCAGCCCCCACGCCAACCGGCATCTGGCCGGCTACCTCTGCTTTGTCGCCGGCGCCATCAATGCCGGCGGCTTCCTGGCCGTGCAGCAATACACCTCGCATATGTCCGGCGTGGTCTCAGCCATGGCCGACAACCTGGCGTTGGGCAGCTTCGCGCTGGTACTGGACGGGGTCGGGGCGCTGCTGTCGTTTCTCGGCGGCGCCGCGTGCTCAGCGGTGCTGGTCAACTGGGGGCGGCGCGAGCGGCTGCACAGTGAATACGCGCTGCCGCTGGCGCTGGAAGCGGGGCTGCTGCTGTGCTTTGGCCTGATCGGCGGCAACCTGGGGCAGGACCAGTGGCTGTTCGTGCCAGCCACGGTGATGCTGCTGTGCTTCATCATGGGGCTGCAGAATGCCATGATCACCAAGCTCTCGAACGCCGAGATCCGCACCACCCACCTCACTGGCATGGTCACCGATATCGGCATCGAGCTGGGTAAGCTGTGCTACTGGAACACAGCCGCGCCGGCGCGCCCGCCATCACGCACACAAGCGCGCGCCCTGCCCCGCGTGCTCGCCAACCGGCGCAAGCTGCGCTTGCTGGTGGTGCTGGTCACGCTGTTCTTTGCTGGCGGCGTCGCCGGCGCGCTGGGGTTCAAGCACCTGGGTTTCAGCGCCACGCTGCCGCTGGCCGTGCTGCTGCTGGGGCTGATCGCAGTGCCGCTGACCGACGACCTGCGCAGCCGCTGGCGCACAGGCTCACTGCCGCACCTGGCGGCGCGGATGCGGCAATGCGTGCAGGCGGGCGCGCTGCGCCGGCGGCGCTAGTCGCCGCCTACCGGTACACCAGCACCGGAATCTTGCTGTGGGTCAGCACCTTCAGGGTTTCGCTGCCGATCAGCATGCCCTGAACCCCGCGCCGCCCGTGCGAAGCCATCACGATCAGGTCGCAGCCTTTTTCCTCGGCCGTCTTGATGATGGCCTCGTAGGGATGGTCGTTGACGGCGTATGCCGTCTCACAGGGCACGCCCGCGGCGCCGGCCTCGTCGGCCAGTCCGCGCAGGTAGCGGGTTGCGTCTTCCCAGGCTTGCTTCACGTAGGTTTCGCGGGTGTCCTCCAGCATCTCGACCTGGTAGGTCAGGACGTGGTAGTTCGGACAGACCCGCACCGCGGTGGTACGCGCCCCCATGTCCCGCGCCAGCATCAGGGCCTTGCGGAATGCCAGTTCAGACAGGTCGGAGCCATCGACCGCCAGCAGGAGATGCTTGAACATGATTGCCTCCTTGCCTGCATAGTTGCCGCCTCAGGCGCTCACTTCCGATGCGTCAGCGCCATGCGTCCGAAAGTGCGAGTCCGCAAGGCGCAACAAGGAGCGGCCGATACCCCCGGTTTCGAATGATGGGTCACTCGACTTGAGTATAGGTGCGCCATGGCCCACGGCAATCCCGCATGCGTCACATGCGCACGGGTGGATTCAATACGGGCGATTTGCGAAGCCGCTGGCTGGCTGCGGGCCGCTTCAGGCCCGACCGGGGTCGCGCCGGGTCTCTGCGGTGGTCATGTGCTCCGCATCCTGGATCACATCAACCCGCGCCGCCGGGATACGCGCGCGCATGCGATTCGAGCAAAAGGCAGTATCGCCAGGCATGAACCCATATCAAATTCAGACATTGCGAGCATCTGATCGAAGTGCCAGGCCTTGCTGACACCTTCCGCCGTCAGCGAGCTCAGGACAACCACACCCCGAGCTGCTGCCACGCACGTAACTTTTCCGCGTAGGCCAAGGTATGAGCCGGACTGCTTGAGGGGAGCCTGACGATGCGATGGCGGTCGCCATGCTGGGCGAGGGCCTTCATTCCAATACGATCGGCAGTACCGCCATTGAACGCAATCACCTCCAGCTTCGGTAGCGATTCAACCAGACCTGCCAGGTCATTGCCCGCGTGGCCGCGAATGTTGCTGTCCAGGCTGCCCTCACGCTTCGCTTGCGCCACCACGTCCCACAGACCGACGTGATGCGCCAGCAGCGTTTGCAGCCGCGCGGCATAGTCCATGTGGACCAGGTCTTCACGCAGAACATCGCCGGTCAGGCGCCAGAACTGATTCTGCCGATGCGCGTAATACTGGCTTTGCGCCAGTGACGCCTCACCCGGCAGGCTGCCGAGAATAAGGATGCGCGTGCCGGCGTCAACGACCGGCGGGAAGCACCGCTTCAGCGTCATCGGTCACGCGCTCCGTTACACCACATTGAGACGGGAATCCCCCGCCGCCTGCGCGGCGAGGGCAGCCCGGGCGTCAGGCCAGGAGCTTGTTCACGCGCTGCACATACGCAGCCGGATCGTCCAGCATGCCGCCTTCGGCCAGCAGTGCCTGGTCGAACAGCACCTGCACGCGGTCGCTGAAGGCATCGCCAGCGGGAAGATCACGCAGCCTCTGCACCAGCGCGTGTTCCGGGTTCAGTTCCAGGATCGGCTGGGCGTCCGGCGCCTTCTGGCCGGCCTGCTTGAGCAGGCGCTGCAGGTAGCCGCTCATGTCGCCTTCGTCAGAGACCAGGCACGAGGCCGATGCCGTCAGGCGCAGCGTCACGCGCACGTCCTTGGCCTTGCCGTCGAGCACGGCCTTGGCGCGTTCGACCACGTCCTTCCAGTCGGCCTCGGCCTTTTCCTGCTCGGCCTTCTCGGCTTCGTCGGCGAGCTTGCCCAGGTCCAGGTCGCCGCGCGCGACCGACACCAGCTCCTTGCCGTCGAACTCGCGCAGGAACGACAGCATCCATTCGTCGACGCGGTCGGTCAGCAGCAGCACTTCGATGCCCTTCTTGCGGAACACTTCCAGGTGCGGGCTGTTCTTCGCGGCGGACCAGGTATCGGCCGTGACATAGTAGATCTTGTCCTGGCCTTCCTTCATGCGGCCGACGTAGGCGGCCAGCGCCACGCTCTGCTCGGCGGTGTCGTTGTGCGTGGAGGCAAAGCGCAGCAGCTTCGCCACGCGCTCCAGGTTGGCCTGGTCTTCGCCGATGCCTTCCTTGAGCGCCTGGCCGAATTGCTGCCAGAAGGTCGTGTACTTGGCGCGCTCGGCTTCTTCCTCACTGTCGGCCAGCGTTTCCAGCATCGACAGCACGCGCTTGGTGCAGCCCTCGCGGATGGCCTTGACGTCACGGCTTTCCTGCAGCAGTTCGCGCGATACGTTCAGCGGCAGGTCGGCGGAATCAACCACGCCCTTGACCCAGCGCAGGTAGCCCGGCAGCAGCTGGTCGGCATCGTCCATGATGAAGACGCGCTTGACGTACAGCTTCAGGCCGGCCTTGTGGTTGCGGTCCCACAGGTCGAACGGGGCGCGCGAAGGAATGTAGAGCAGCTGGGTATATTCGCTGCGGCCTTCCACGCGGTTGTGAGTCCAGGCCAGCGGCGTTTCGCTGTCATGGTGCGCGATGTGCTGGTAGAAGGCGGTGTACTGCTCGTCGGTGATGTCGGACCTGTTGCGCGTCCACAGGGCGCTGGCCTGGTTCACGCTTTCCCATTCGTCGGTGCGCTTGTACGCGCTGGCCTCGGCGTCCCAGATTTCCTTGGGCATACGGATTGGCAGCGAGATGTGGTCCGAATACTTCTGGATGATGCCCTTCAGGCGCCAGGCGGAAAGGAAATCGTCCTCGCCCTCGCGCAGGTGCAGCGTGATGGTGGTGCCGCGCTCGGCGCGGTCGATCGCGTCGATCGAGAACTCGCCGTCGCCGGCGCTTTCCCAGCGCACCGCCTCGTTGGCTGGCAGGCCGGCGCGGCGGGTTTCCACGGTGACCTTGTCGGCGACGATAAAGGCCGAGTAGAAGCCCACGCCGAACTGGCCGATCAGCGCGGCGTCCTTCTGCTGGTCGCCGGACAATTGCTGGAAGAATTCCCTGGTACCCGAGCGGGCGATGGTGCCGAGGTTGCGGATGGCCTCGTCGCGGCTCATGCCGATGCCGTTGTCGGTGATCGTCAGCGTGCGCGCCTGCGGGTCGGCCTCGATGCGGATGGCCAGGTCGGCGTCGTTTTCCAGCAGGGACGGATTCGCGATCGCCTCGAAGCGCAGCTTGTCGGTGGCGTCCGAAGCATTCGAGACCAGCTCGCGCAGGAAGATTTCCTTGTTGCTGTACAGCGAGTGGATCATCAGGTGCAGCAGTTGCTTCACTTCCGCCTGGAAGCTCATCGTCTCGTGCGGTGCGGTCATGGTTCTCCTCTTGGAAACAGGCGAATCTGGAAAGTGGGTGTGGCCATGGTCATATGGCCGGTGCCGCCAGACATAGGGCCGCCCGGGCCATTTTTCAAGGCCCCGGGGGCTGCCGGAATGACTTACAGGCGCTCGAGCCAGCGCGCCAGGAAGGCCAGCATGTCCGGGTGGCCGCTGCTGGCAACGTTGAAGCGCATCCAGCCCGACGGCATCTGCGACGGCGAGAACAGGCTGCCCGGGGCGAACAGGTAGCCCTCTTCATGCCCCGCGGTGGCGATCGCGTTGGTGTCGCGGCCGGTATCGGCCCACAGGTACATGCCGGCGTGCTGGCCGGGAAAGAGGCGCAGGCCCAGGCGTTCCAGCTCACGCCGGGTCTCGTCGCGGGCGCGGTCCAGCCGGGTGCGCACGCGCTCCACATGCTTGCGGTAGTGGCCCTCGGTCAGCACCTTGTACAGCACGCGCTCGTTGATCTCCGGCGTGGCCAGCCCCGCCAGCAGCTTGCTGTCGGTCAGCGCTGACGCCATCTCCGGGTGCGCGGCGATAAAGCCCACGCGCAGGTTGGCCGCCAGGGTCTTGGAAAAGCTGCCCAGGTAGATCACCCGGCGCAGCTGGTCCAGGCTGGCCAGCCGGGTCGCGGCGTGGCCGGGCGGGCACAGGTCGCAATAGATATCGTCCTCGACGATCAGGAAGTCGTACTGCTCGGCCAGGCGCAGCAGCTGGAAGGCCTTGGCCGCCGACAGCGAGGTGCCGGTGGGGTTGTGCAGCACCGAGTTGATCACGAACAGCTTGGGCCGTCGTGCCTGCACGATGCGCTCCAGCGCCTCCAGGTCCGGCCCTTCGGCGGTGTACGGCACCCCGATCACCTGGGCGCCCTGCGCGGCAAAGCGGCCGAACATCACGAACCACGCCGGGTCGCCCACCAGCACCGTGTCGCCGGGCTGCAGGTAAAGCCGCGCGATCAGGTCCAGGGCCTGGGTGATGCCCGAGGTCAGCACGATCTGCTCGGCACTGGCACCGATCTCCAGTTCTTCCAGCCGGGTGCGCAGCTGCTGGCGCAGCGGCAGGAACCCCTGCGGCGTGCCGCTGGCCAGGAAATGGTTGCCGGGCTGGCGGCCCAGCCCGCGCAGCGCGCTGGCGATCAGCTCGCCGTCGAGCCAGTCGTTGGGCAGGAAGCCCAGCCCCGGCGCCTTGTGCGCCTCGGCCGTATGGAACATGCTGCGCAGCAGCCAGGTCACGTCAATATTGCGCGCCACCGCCACGTCGCTGGACACCGGCGCCGCGGGCGCGGCCGGGGCGCGCTCGCGCACGTAGAAGCCGGAGCCGCGGCGCGATTCCAGGTAGCCCAGCGCCACCAGCCGCTCATAGGCCTCGACCACGGTAAAGCGCGAGATGCCCTTCTCCTGCGCCAGTTGCCGGATCGACGGCATGCGCATGCCGGCGCGGAACACGCGCTCGTCGATGCGCATGCGGGCCCATTCGGTCAACTGCTCGACCAGCGTCATCTGCGCCGAGGGAATCGGATCCGGGAAGCGCTCGGTGGGCGGCACCACCAGCCGCAGCGCGCGGCCGGAGGCATGCCACGATGTGCTTTTGGCGTCGCCTCCGTTATCCTTTTGGCGGGTGACAGTGGCAGTCTCGCTGCCCGCCTCGCCATCCCTGCTTTTGGCATCCATGTGCTGCTCCTGCAACTGTACTGAATACGATCCGCTCAACTGTACCGGTACTGTACCGACTACCTTGTCTACCATCAAGCCAAGATGAAGCTCGCCCTCGATCACCTCGTCATCGCCGCGCCCGACCTGGCCGCCGGCACGGACTACGTTGCCGGCCTGCTGGGCATTGCGCCCCAGGGCGGCGGTGCGCACACGGCCATGGGCACGCACAACCGCGTTCTGGGCATGTTCGGCGGCCTCTACCTGGAAGTGATCGCGGTCGATCCGGCGGCAACGGCGCCGACCCGTGCGCGCTGGTTCGGCCTGGACACCGAAGCCGTGCGGCAGCGCCTGCGCGGCGGCCCCTTCCTGCTGCACTGGGCCGTGCGCGTGGAACGCCCCGCCGACCTCGGCCGGTGGCAGGCGCAGTACCCGGAGCGCATCGTGCCGGTCATCCCGATGACCCGCGGCGGCCTGCACTGGCGCATCACCGTGCCCGAAGACGGCAGCCTGCCCGCCTGGCCGGGCGAAGCCGGCAGCGCCGGCGACGGCCTGCTGCCCAGCCTGATCCAGTGGGACGTGGCCAGCTATCCTGGCGTCAGCCTGCCGCGGCAGGACCTGGCGCTGCGCAAGCTGTCCGGGCGCCACCCGCGCGCCGAGTTGCTGCGCCAGGGGCTGGCCTGGCTGGGCGCCGACCACCTCATCGCCATCGAGCAGGCCGACGGCCCGCCCGAACTGATTGCCGAAATCGAAACCGCGCAGGGCATCCGCACCCTGCGCTAGCCACTGCCACACCCAGAACAAGCCCGCAAGGAGACCCCCGATGCCCGCCACCCGCAAGCGCTTCGACGAAGACCCCTACCTCGGCCACTGCACCGCCACCGTGTTGGCGGCCGGCGCCGAAGGGATCGAGCTCGACGAAACCGTGTGCTACGCGCGCAGCGGCGGCCAGGCCGGCGACACCGCCACGCTGGCGCTGGCCGACGGGCGCACGGTGGCCATCGCCGACACCCTCTACGCTGAGGACCGCAGCCGCATCCTGCATGTGCCCGCACCGGATGCGCCGCTGCCGCGCGTGGGCGAGCGCGTCACCGTGACCATCGACTGGGCGCGCCGCCACAAGCTGATGCGGCTGCATACCTGCCTGCACCTGCTGGGCTCGCTGATCCCGGCGCCGGTAACCGGCTGCGGCATCTCGCCGGAGTCGGCGCGCGTCGACTTCGACCTGCCGGAATCGACCCTGGACAAGGCCGACCTGACCGAGCGCCTGAACGCGCTGATCCACGCCAGCACCGCAGTGCGCACCACGCTGATCACGCCGCAGGAACTGGCCGCCCAGCCCGAGCTCGTGCGCACCATCGGCGCCGCGCCGCCGGCGGGTACGGCCAGCATCCGCATCATCGAGATCCCCGGCGTGGACCGCCAGCCCTGCGGCGGCACGCACGTGGCCAACACCAGCGAGATCGGCGCGGTGGTGGTGACCAGGATCGAGAAGAAGAGCCGCACCAACCGGCGCGTGGTGGTCGCGTTCGCGTGATGGCGTCCGGCTTGCTCACCGGCCTGACGGCCGCGCAGTTCCTGGCCCTGCTGACCCTGCTGACGGTGGGCCTGTTCACGCCCGGGCCCAACACCACCATCGCCGCGGTCACCGGCGCCAACTTCGGGCTGCGCGCCACGCTGCCGCACTGCGTGGGCGTGGCCTTCGGCTTTGCCAGCATCCTGGCGCTGTGCGCGCTGGGCGTGGGCGCACTGATCCTGGGCCAGCCCGCGCTGGCCGCCATCGTGCACCTGGCCGGCGTCGCCTATCTGCTGTGGCTGGCGTGGAAGATCGCGCGCAGCACGGTGCTGGCGCAGAAGCAGGTGCTGCGCCCGCTGAGCGTGTGGCAGTCAGCGGTGCTGCAGTACGCCAACATCAAGGCGTGGATGCTGGCGCTGGCGGTCGCGGCCTCTTACATGACGGGCGCGC
This sequence comes from Cupriavidus sp. UYPR2.512, assembly GCF_000379565.1. NCBI lineage: Bacteria > Pseudomonadati > Pseudomonadota > Betaproteobacteria > Burkholderiales > Burkholderiaceae > Cupriavidus > Cupriavidus sp. UYPR2.512. Next base: position 9,393 of record NZ_KB903153.1, read on the forward strand.
CCGCGCCGGTGCAGCGGGTGCTGCTGGTGTGCGGCGTGTTTGCCGTGCTGGGCTTTGTCAGCAACGGCGTATACGGCGTGCTGGGCGCGTCGCTGCGGCAATGGCTGCAGCAAGGCCAGCGCGTGCGCTGGTTCAACCGCGCCATGGGTGCGGCGCTGGCGCTGACCGCGCTGTGGATTGCGGTCAGTGCCCGCCCGGGCATGCAGTGACACCCGGCGATCCGATCCCGAGCCAACAACAACCAAGAGCCCGACCATGCCCGCCAGCCGCCCCGCTTCACCACCACCGACGTCTGCCCCACCGGCCTCCGGCGGCATGCTGCTCGGCTTTGTCGGTGTGGCGATCTTCAGCCAGACGCTGCCGTTCACGCGCATGGCGGTGGCCGAGCTGGACCCGATCTTTGTCGCACTGGCGCGCGCCGTCCTGGCCGCGCTGCTGGCGCTGGCGCTGCTTGCCTGGCGCGGCGCGCTGTCCGCCAGCCGCCGCCCGCGCGGCGGCCAGTGGCCGCGGCTGGCCGTGACCGCGCTGGGCGTGGTGGCGGGTTTCCCGCTGTTTTCTTCGCTGGCGATGCGCGAGGTGCCGGCCAGCCACGGCGCCATCGTGATCGGCCTGCTGCCGCTGGCGACCGCGGTATTCGCCGCGTGGTTCGGGCGTGAGCGGCCGTCGCCGGCGTTCTGGCTGTCGGCCGTGGCCGGCAGCGCGCTGGTGGTGGGCTTTGCTGTCTGGCAGGGTGCCGGCGGCCTGCAGCATGCGGACTGGTACCTGTTCGCCGCCGTGGTGCTGGGCGCGCTGGGCTATGCCGAGGGCGGCAAGCTGTCGCGCGAGCTGGGCGGGCTGGAAACCATCAGCTGGGCGCTGGTGGTGTCGCTGCCGGTGCTGGTGCCGCTGGTGGCCTGGCTGATCCTGCGCGACCTGCCGGCGATTGCCGCGGCGTCGCCGCGCGCCTGGAGCGGCATGGCCTATGTGTCGGTGTTCTCGATGTTTGTCGGCTTTCTTTTCTGGTACGCCGGCCTCGCAAAAGGCGGCGTGGCCCGCGTCGGCCAGATACAATTGCTGCAGCCGTTCCTGACGCTGGCGGGCGGCGCGCTGATTCTGTCCGAGCCGCTTGACGCCCCCACCATCGCCTTCGCGGTGGCGGTGATTGCGGTCGTGGCGCTGGGCCGCCGCGCCGCCGTGCGCCAAACCGCACCCGCCCCCGTCACGGCAACGTCCCCCGTCCTTCCAGGACGCATTCACTGACCAGGAGTCCAACGCATGTCCGTCTACGATACCCTTGCCCGCCTCGGCATCGAACTGCCGGCCGTCAACGCCCCCGCCGCCGCCTATGTGATGGCCGCGCAAACCGGCAACACCGTGTTCCTGTCGGGCCATATCGCCCGCAAGGACGGCAAGGTATGGACCGGCAAGCTGGGCAAGGACATCGATACCGAGTCCGGCAAAGCCGCCGCGCGCGCGATCGCCATCGACCTGCTGGCCACGCTGCACGCGCATGTGGGCGACCTGAACCGCGTCACCCGCATCGTCAAGGTGATGAGCCTGGTCAACTCGACCCCTGAATTCACCGAGCAGCACCTGGTTACCAACGGCGCCTCGGAGCTGCTGGCCGAAGTGTTCGGCGACAAGGGCAAGCATGCGCGCAGCGCTTTCGGCGTGGCGCAGATCCCGCTGGGCGCCTGCGTCGAGATCGAGATGATCGCCGAAGTGAAGGCCTGAGGCCCGCGTGCGCATCGACAACCTGCCCTTCGGCACCACCGACTGGTCGGCCATCGCGCCGACCCGCCACCCCGGCGAGCAGGGCGAGGCCACCTGGCGCACGCGCCAGTTCGGCGACATCCGCGTGCGCATGGTCGAATATTCGCCCGGCTACCTGGCCGACCACTGGTGCAGCAAGGGCCATATCCTGTTCGTGCTGGACGGCGAGCTCCATACCGAGCTGGAAGACGGCCGGCAGTTCGTGCTCGGCGCGGGCACCAGCTACCAGGTAGCCGACCAGGCGGAAGCGCACCGTTCGTCCTCGCCGAAGGGCGCACGGCTATTTATCGTTGACTGAGCGGCAGGCTTTCCGCTCAGCCCAGAATCCCCAGACCACAAGAGACACATCATGAAATGGGCCATCTCTCGCCGGGCGCAGCAACTGACCAGCTCGGCCATCCGCGAAATCCTGAAGGTCACCGAGCGTCCGGAAGTCATTTCGTTCGCCGGCGGCCTGCCGTCGCCGGCCTCGTTCCCGGTAGCGGCCATGGAGGCAGCGACGGCCCGCGTATTCGCCGACAACCCACAGGCGGCGCTGCAATATGCCGCGACCGAAGGCTACCTGCCGCTGCGCGAGTTCGTCGCCAGGCGCCATGGCGCGCCGGTCGAGCGCGTGCTGATCACCACCGGCTCGCAGCAGGCACTGGACCTGATCGCCAAGGTGATGATCGACCCGGGCAGCAAGGTGCTGGTGGAGACCCCCAGCTACCTCGGCGCCCTGCAGGCGTTCTCGCTGTTCGAACCTGAATTCGTCTCGATCCCCAGCGACGACAAGGGCCTCTTGCCCGAGGCGCTGACGCCCGAACTGACCGCCGGCGCCCGCTTCCTGTACGCCCTGCCCAACTTCCAGAACCCGACCGGGCGCCGCCTGCCGCTGGAGCGCCGCGAGGCGCTGGTGGCCCGCGCAAAGGAACAGGGCGTGCTGCTGGTCGAGGACGATCCCTACGGCGCGCTCAGCTACACCGGCGACCAGCTGCCCAGCCTGCTGTCGATGAACCCGGACGGCGTGATCTACATGGGCTCGTTCTCTAAGATCCTGGCCCCCGGCATGCGCCTGGGCTATGTGATCGCCCCGCCCGAGCTGCACTTCAAGCTGTGCCAGGCCAAGCAGGCATCGGACCTGCACACGCCGACCTTCACCCAGCGCGTGGCCTACGAGACCATCCGCGACGGCCTGCTCGACACGCATATCCCGACCATCCGCGAGCTCTACGGCAAGCAGTGCCAGTACATGCTGGACGCGCTCAAGCGCCATATGCCCGAGGGCGTGAGCTGGAACGCGCCCGAAGGCGGCATGTTCATCTGGATGGAGCTGCCCGAGGGCCTGGACAGCATGGTGATTCTGGAAGAAGCCGTGAAGCGCAATGTGGCCTATGTGCCCGGCGCGCCGTTCTACGCCAGCAACCCGAAGCGCAACGCGCTGCGCCTGGCCTTTGTCACGGTGTCGGCCGAGCGCATCGAGCAGGGCGTGGCGATCCTTGGCGAGCTATTCCGCGAAGCCATCGCTGCGGCCGCCGCCAGGCAGGCACGCGCCGCCTGAGGCCACGGGCAAATATCACCACAGGAGCCGACATGTTGCGTATCTGGGGCCGACTCTCCTCCATCAACGTGCAGAAGGTGGTCTGGTGCGCGCGCGAACTGCACCTGGACCATGAGCGCGTCGATATCGGCGTGACCAGGGGTGACCTCGACACCGAGGCCTATGTGCGCCTGAACCCGAACCGCCAGATCCCGGTGATCGAGGATTTTCGCGGCACCGATGTCGGCGGCGAGCCGTTCGTGCTGTGGGAATCCAATGCGATCGTGCGGTACCTGTGCGCGCGCTACGGCGAAGGCACGCTGTGGCCCGAGGACGTCAAGGCACGCGCCTCGGCCGACCGCTGGATGGACTGGCAGACCACCGCCTTCAGCCCGGCCATGGTGACGGCGTTCCTGAGCCTGGTGCGCAAGCCAAAAGCGGAGCGCGACGAGGCTGCCATCAAGGCATCCTGCGAGCGCACCGAGCCGCTGGCCGCGCTGCTGGACAAGGCGCTGGCCGGACGCGAGTTCATCGGCGGCGACCGCTTCACCATGGCCGACATCTCGCTGGCCTGCGCCGCGCACCGCTGGATGGGGCTGCCACTCAAGCACCAGCCGCGCCCCGACCTGGAGCGCTGGTTGAGCGCGATGCGCGCCCGTCCCGCCGCGGACGGCATCCTGGAACTGCCGCTGCGCTGAGCCGCGGCAGTTTTTTCTTTGCTGCGGTGCTGCCTTACTTCGCGGCGCGCGAGCCCGATGCCGCGGTAAATACCCCCAGCCCGATAAACGCCGCGCCGGTCAGGTAGCGGCCGAACGCGCGCGCCCTGCCGGCGCGGCGCAGTGCCGGCATCACCGCGGCGGCGGCCATCACGTAGCAGGCATCGGTGGTCGCGGCGATCAGCACGAAGGCCACGCCCAGCGCCAGGCTCTGCGTCAGCGCCGAGCCTGCCGGGTTCATGAACTGCGGCAGGAAGGCGGCAAAGAAAATCGCGGTCTTGGGATTGAGCAGCGCCACCACGAAGCCGTCGCGCACCACCTGGCGCAGGCTGCGTGGCGCCACTTCGGCGGTGCCGCCGTCGGCCGCCGCGCCGCCGCCGCGCAATGCGCGGATGCCCAGCCAGATCAGGTAGGCCGCCCCCGCGTACTTGACCACCGAAAACGCCAGCGACGATACCGAAAACAGCACCGCCAGCCCCAGCGAGGCGCCGATCGCATTGCCCAGGTTGCCCAGCGCCACCGCGCCGATCGAGGCCAGCCCGGCCTGCCGGCCCTGCGCCAGGGTGCGCGTGACGATATAGACCACGGCCGGGCCGGGTGTGATGGCCAGCGCCAGGCTGGCCAGCACGAACGCGGTCAGCAGCGGCAACGGGGGAAGGAATTCGGACATGGGGAACCTCGCCTCGAAGTGGGTGGCGCGGGCAGCCTGCCCGCGCGCTGCCTGCCAGTATGGCCGGACAACGACGCTCACGCCAGCCGGCGCCGGGTGGTTGCATCGGCCAGTCATGCAGCCTGGCAGCTGGCACGCATACTTTTGCAACAGGCGCCGTTTAGAGTACTCTGGTCGGTGTGGCGCAAGGGTCCCATGTGCGCTGTCGTGCCCCCTGGGCAAACCCTGATCCCTGAATGTGGCTCATGGCAATCATGACGCGATGTACGACAGCCGCGTGGGTACCCGTTCTTAAAATCCTTGTTCTTTGCCGATGCGCGGCGGCTGCCGCACGCCGGTGCAAAGCGCATGCGGGATATCCAGGGCACGCAGATCGCCCGGGCACCTGAGCCAAACCAGAGGAGGATTTCGATCGTGTGGAGTCAAGTCTATGATCCGCTAGGCAATATGGCGCTGTCGACCATTGCCGCGGGCATTCCCGTCGCCGTGCTGCTGGCAGCGCTGGCGTTCTTTCATATGCAGGCCCACCTGGCGGCCGGGCTGGCGTTGCTGATCGGCATCGTGGTCGCCTCCACGGTGTTCGGCATGCCGGCGGCGATGGCCGGCAAGGCGGCGGGGCTGGGCATCGTGTCCGGGCTGTTCCCGATCGGCTGGATCGTGCTGAACATCATCTTCCTGCACCGGCTCACAACGCTGAACGGATCCTTCAAGGTCTTGCAGAACTCGATCTCCGGCATCACCGAGGACCGCCGCCTGCAGCTGCTGCTGGTGGCGTTCAGCTTCGGCGCCTTCTTCGAGGGCGCGGCCGGCTTCGGCACGCCGGTGGCCGTGACCGGCGCCATCCTGATCGGCCTGGGCTTCTCGCCGCTGGCCGCCTCGGGCCTGGCGCTGATCGCCAACACCGCGCCGGTGGCCTATGGCGCGCTGGGCGCGCCGATCATCGGCCTGGCGTCGGTGACCGGGCTGGACCTGCTCGACCTGTCGGCCATGATCGGCCGCCAGCTGCCGTTCTTCTCGGTGATCGTGCCGTTCTGGCTGATCTGGGCCTTTGCCGGCTTCCGCGGCATGCTGGCGATCTGGCCGGCGGTCCTGGTGGCGGGCGTGAGCTTTGCGGTCCCGCAGTTCCTGGTGTCGAACTTCCACGGCCCGTGGCTGGTCGACGTGATCGCCGCGCTGGTGTCGATGGGCTCGCTGACGCTGTTCCTGAAAGTCTGGCATCCGAAGGAGATCTGGACCTCGACCAGGATCCTGGGCCGCCACGACGACTCCAGGGTCGACCATCCCGAAGCGCTCGAAGCCGATGCGCGCGCCAGCGCCGCCTCGGTCGGCATCTCGGTGGCCAGGGCCTGGATGCCGTGGGTGATCCTGACGGTGTTCGTCTTCGTCTGGGGCGTCCCCGAGTTCAAGAAGCTGATGGATAGCCTGTGGGCGTGGAAATTCCCGATCCCGGGGCTGGACAAGGCCGTCATCAAGGTGCCGCCGGTCGTGCCCAAGGACGTCATCGAAGGCGCGGTCTTCAACTTCAACGTGCTGTCGATGGCCGGCACCGGCATCTTTGTCTCGGCCATCGCCGGCGGCCTGCTGATGGGCTACTCGGTGCCGCGCCTGATCAAGGAGTACTGGGAAACGATCAAGCTGGTGCGCTACTCGCTCTTGACCATCTGCGCGATGTTCGGCGTCGGCTACCTGACCCGCTACTCGGGCCTGGATGCCACGCTGGGCCTGGCCTTCGCCCACACCGGCGTGTTCTATCCGCTGTTCGGCACCATGCTGGGCTGGCTGGGAGTGGCGCTGACCGGTTCGGACACGGCCTCGAACGTGCTGTTCGGCGGCCTGCAGAAGACCACGGCGGAGCAGCTGGGCCTGTCGCCGGTGCTGATGGCCTCGGCCAACAGCTCGGGCGGCGTGATGGGCAAGATGATCGATGCGCAGTCCATCGTGGTGGCCTCCACCGCCACCAAGTGGTACGGCCACGAGGGCGACATCCTGCGCTATGTGTTCTTCCACTCGATCGTGCTGGCGATCCTGGTGGGCCTGTTCGTGACGCTGCAGGCTTATGTGCCGCCGTTCACGCATATGGTTATCCATCACCCCTGACCGTTCAGCATTTTCCGCACTGCGGTTCAGACGATGCCCCGCCGCTGGCGGGGCTTTTCCATTGTGCAAGGCGCGTATCATGTTGTGTCTGATCCGCCGCACGCGCGCCCCCAACATCCCACGAAGACGCCGGGGGCACGCCGTGCACAACGGGAATCCGCCATGTTGCGTCGCCTGGAAAGACTGATCGACCCCTTCCGGGGCATGCCCGACCACGAGCCGCCCGGCCAGGTCTGGCGCTTCTATGCCTGGTACCTGCGCGAAGTCTGGGGCGTGTTCGCGCTGCTGTTGCTGGTGGGCCTGGTCGGCGCGCTGATCGAGGTGGCGCTGTTCAGCTTCCTCGGCCGGCTGGTCGACATGGCCCAGACCACGCCCGGCGCGGAGTTCTTCAGCCGGCATCGCAATGAACTGCTGTGGATGGCGGTGGTGGCGCTGCTGCTGCGCCCGGTCTTCTTCGGCCTGCACGACGTGCTGGTGCACCAGGTCATCAACCCCGGCCTGGCCAACCTGATCCGCTGGCAGAACCACCGCTATGTGCTCAAGCAAAGCCTGTCGTTCTTCCAGAACGACTTTGCCGGACGCATCGCGCAGCGCATCATGCAGACCGGCTTCTCGCTGCGCGACTCGGCCGTGCAGGCAGTGGACGCGATCTGGCACGTGGTGATCTATGCGGTCAGCGCGCTGGTGCTGTTCGCGCAGGCCGACTGGCGGCTGATGATCCCGCTGCTGCTGTGGATCGTCTGCTATATGGCTGCCCTGCTCAATTTCGTGCCGCGCGTGAAGCAGCGCTCGGTGGTGGCCACGGAATCGCGTTCCCGGCTGATGGGACGCATCGTCGACGGCTACACCAATATCACCACGCTCAAGCTGTTCGCCCATACCCGGCACGAGGAAGACTACGCGCGCGACGCCATGGCCGATCAGACCGACAAGGCGCGCCTGGCCGGACGCATGGTGAGCAGCATGGACCTCACCATCACCGCCATGAACGGCGCGCTGATCGCCGGCACCACCGGCCTGGCGCTGTGGCTGTGGAGCGAGGGCCATGTCACCACCGGCGCGATTGCGCTCACCACCGGGCTGGTGATCCGCATCAACAATATGTCGGGCTGGATCATGTGGGTGGTCAACGGCATCTTCGAGAATGTCGGCCAGGTGCAGGACGGCATGAAGACGATTGCCGTGCCGCGCGTGGTGACCGACCGCGCCGACTCGAAGCCGTTGCGCGTCACCCATGGCGAGGTCCGCTTCGAGCAGGTGGGATTCCACTACGGCAAGGGCTCAGGCGTCATCGAAGGCGTGGACCTGACAGTGCGTCCTGGCGAGAAGATCGGGCTGGTTGGTCCCTCGGGCGCCGGCAAGTCGACGCTGGTCAACCTGCTGCTGCGCCTCTACGACGTCGAGCGCGGCCGCATCCTGATCGACGGCCAGGACATCGCCGCGGTCACGCAGGAAAGCCTGCGCGCACAGATCGGCATGGTCACGCAGGACACCTCGCTGCTGCACCGCTCGATCCGCGACAACCTGCGCTACGGCAAGCCCGCCAGCACCGAGGCTGAACTGGCCGAAGCCCTGCACCGCGCCCGCGCCGACGAATTCACCCCGCACCTGATCGACGCCCACGGCAATACCGGGCTGGAGGCGCAGGTCGGCGAGCGCGGCGTGAAGCTGTCAGGCGGCCAGCGCCAGCGCATTGCCATCGCGCGCGTGCTGCTCAAGAACGCGCCGATCCTGATTCTGGACGAAGCGACCTCCGCGCTGGATTCGGAAGTGGAAGCAGCGATCCAGGAAAGCCTGGAAACGCTGATGCAGGGCAAGACGGTGATCGCCATCGCGCACCGGCTGTCGACGATTGCGCGCATGGACCGGCTGGTCGTGCTGGACAACGGCCATATCGTGGAAAGCGGCACGCACGCGCAATTGCTGGCGCACGGCGGGCTGTATGCGCGGCTGTGGGCGCACCAGACGGGGGGATTTGTGGGGGTGGATTGAGGCGGCGGTTTTCTCCCCTCTCCCATAAATGGGAGAGGGGAGAAAACACGGAATCAGTTTCCGCTAGCCGGCGGCTGCACCCGCACCGGATCGATCCTCGGCTCCTTCAGCTTCGCCTCGATCGGCTTGCCCTTGCGAGCGCGCTTGCCGACATACGGCAGCAGCGACTGCCCCGCCAGCTTCTGCGACGACGGCTTGCCGCCGCGGCCCGCGCCCGACAGCACCAGCCCCGGTGCGCCCACGGCAACCGCCTGCAGCAGCTTCTCCTTGGGTTCCAGCTCCATCAGGATCACGCCGCGCCCGCCTGCGGACAGCACCTTCACTTCATCGAGCGCCACCAGCAGCAAGCGGCCGTTGCCGGACAGGCAGGCCGCATGAGTTGCCTCGTCGCCCAGCGGCGCCGGCACCAGCGGCGAGTCACCGTCATCGAGCGTCAGGAACGACTTGCCGCCCTTCTGCCGGCTGATCATGTCGCCCACCCTGGTCTGGAAGCCGTTGCCGCCTGCGGTGGCAATCAGCATGCGCTGCTCGGCAGCGCCCGCGAAGGTATGCGCGACCTGGCTGCCGGACTGCAGCTCGATCAGCGTGGTGATGGGCACCCCGTCGCCGCGCCCGCCGGGCAGGCTGGCGACCGGCACGGAATAGACCCGGCCGTTGGTGCCGAAGGCCAGCAGCACGTCGACGGTGCGGCATTCGAAGGTGCCGTAGAGCGCGTCGCCGGCCTTGAAGGTGAACTGCTGCGCATCGTGGCCATGGCCCTGGCGCGTGCGCACCCAGCCCTTCTGCGACATCACCACCGTCACCGGCTCGTCGACCACGCGCACTTCGGCCGCGGCGCGGCGTTCCTCCTGGATCAGGGTGCGGCGCGGGTCCTTGTCTTCCGGGCTGTACTGCCTGGCGTCGGTCTCGATCTCCTTGATGATGCGGCGGCGCATCATGGTCTCGGACTTGAGCAGCACGTCCAGGTCGGCCTGTTCTTCGCGCAGCTCCTTGAGCTCCTTCTCGATCTTGATCGACTCGAGGCGAGCCAGCTGGCGCAGGCGGATTTCCAGGATGTCCTCGGCCTGGCGGTCGCTCAGGCCAAAGGCCTCGATCAGCGCCGGCTTGGGCTCGTCGCTCTCGCGGATGATGCGGATCACCTCGTCGATATTGAGCAGCACCAGCATCCGGCCTTCGAGGATATGGATACGGTCCTCGACCTTGCCCAGGCGGTGGCGCGTGCGGCGCGTGACGGTGTCGAAGCGGAACGCGATCCACTCTGACAGGATCTCGCGCAGGCCCTTCTGGCGCGGGCGCCCGTCGGTGCCGATCATCACCAGGTTGATCGGCGCGCCAGACTCCAGGCTGGTATGCGCCAGCAGCGTATGGATGAACTCCTGCTGGCCGACGTTCTTGCTCTTGGGCTCGAACACCAGCCGCACCGGCGCATCCTTGCCCGATTCGTCACGCACCGCATCCAGCACTGCCAGTACGGTGGCCTTGAGCTGCTGCTGGTCCTGCGTCAGCGCCTTCTTGCCGGTCTTGACCTTGGGGTTGGTGATTTCCTCGATCTCTTCCAGCACCTTCTGCGCCGAGGTGTTGGGCGGCAGCTCGGTCACCACCAGCTGCCACTGGCCGCGCGCCATCTCCTCGATGGTCCAGCGCGCGCGCACCTTCAGGCTGCCGCGGCCGCCCTCATAGATCTGGGCGATATCGGACGCCGGCGAGATGATCTGGCCACCGCCCGGATAGTCCGGCCCCGGCATCAGCGCCAGCAGTTCGGCCAGCGTGATATTGGGGTTGCGGATCATCGCCACGGTGGCCGCGGCGACTTCACGCAGGTTGTGCGGCGCGATCTCGGTCGCCATGCCCACCGCGATGCCCGAGGCGCCGTTGAGCAGCACGAACGGCAGCCGTGCCGGCAACAGCCTGGGCTCCTGCATCGAGCCGTCGTAGTTGGGGGCGAAATCGACCGTGCCTTCGTCGATCTCATCGAGCAGCAGCCGCGAGATCGGCGTGAGGCGCGCTTCGGTGTAGCGCATCGCCGCCGCGCCGTCGCCATCGCGCGAGCCGAAGTTGCCCTGGCCGTCGATCAGCGGGTAGCGCAGCGAGAAGTCCTGCGCCAGGCGCACCAGCGCGTCATAGGCGGACTGGTCGCCATGCGGGTGAAACTTGCCCAGCACATCGCCGACCACGCGCGCGGACTTGACCGGCTTGGCGTCGGCGCGCAGGCCCATCTCGTGCATCGCGAACAGGATGCGCCGCTGCACCGGCTTCTGGCCGTCGGCCACCTCGGGCAGCGCGCGGCCCTTGACCACGCTGACGGCGTAGTCCAGGTAGGCGCGCTCGGCGTAGCGCGCCAGCGTCAGCGAATCGGCCGGCTCTTCAGGTTGAAACGTGATGTCTTGTTGTTCCATGGGTAGGCAAGAATTCGGCGCGCCATGTTGAACTGCCGGCGCGCCGGGTTGCTTGTTGTTCGGGTATGCCGGTCAGGGCATGGCGCGACGCCCGCCGATGACCATCTTCACGCGCGGGCCGTCCGCGCTGGCGCTGGCGCGCTTGAGCACCGCGCCCTGCTGCGGCTGGTACAGCCGGTAGAACTGCAGCACGGTGCTGACATACTGCTGGGTCTCCGGGTAAGGCGGAATGCGGTTGTTGTAGCGCTGCACCGCGCCCTCGCCGGCGTTATAGGCAGCCAGCACCAGCTCCAGGTTGTTCGGGAACAGCTGCATCAGCCAGCTCAGGTAGCGCACGCCCGCGGTGATATTGGTGCGTGGATCGGCCAGCTTCTGCCCGACGGTGCGGCGCGCATCAGCGCTCACGCCAAAGCGCGCGCCGGTGTCGGGGATCACCTGCATCAGGCCGATCGCGCCCTTGGGCGACACCGCGCCCGGGTTGAAGCCCGACTCCACCGCCATCACCGCCTTGACCAGCGCGGGATCGACATCCTGCTTGCCGGCGATCTGGTGGATCAGCGGCTCGACGGTCTTGATATTGGGATGGTTGACGACGTAGCGGTACAGCTTGTGCTGCTCAAGGTCGATGTCCGCGCCTGCTGCCGCCTGCGACTGCCGCGCCGCCAGGCGCCCGGTATCCAGCTTGCCGCCGTCCTTCATGAACAGCTTGTAGCGCGCGTCGAGCTTCTGGTCGGCAAAGTGCGCCACGCCGTCGGCATCGATAAAGCCCCACAGCTCGGCATGCGCCGCCGGCACGAAGGCGAGCCCGGCCAGCGCCACGACGGCTGCCGCCGCCTTGCGCCATGGTTTGCCGGGAGTTCTCGTCGTCATCGTGGGTTCCGGATTGCTGTCAGTTGGCGACCATCGGGAGCGACGGCCAGGGGAGAGTGGGGATTATCTACCCAATCCCCGGCCGACGCTTACCGTCCGGGTGCCGCTCACTTCCCTCAGATATCGGCCTCGACCTCGTTGCCCTTCTCTTCCAGCCAGCTGCGGCGCTGTGCGGCCTCGCCCTTGCCCATCAGCATATTCATCATCTCGACGGTCTGCGGCAGGTCGTATTCGCCCAGCGACACGGGCAGCAAGCGCCGCGTGTCGGGGTTCATGGTGGTTTCCCAGAGCTGCTCGGCGCTCATTTCGCCCAGGCCCTTGAAGCGGGAAATCTGCCATGAGTTTTCCTTGACGCCGTCCTTGAGCAGCTTGTCCTGGATGGCCAACAGCTCGCCTTCGTCCAGCGCGTACAGCTTCTGCGCCGGCTTCTTGCCGCGCGCGGGCGCGTCGACGCGGAACAGCGGCGGACGCGCCACACAGACATTGCCGGTATCGATCAGCTTGGGGAAGTGCCGGAAGAACAACGTCAGCAGCAGCACCTGGATATGCGCGCCGTCCACGTCCGCGTCGGACAGGATGCAGATCTTGCCGTAGCGCAGATTGGACAGGTCGGGCTCGTCGTTGGCGCCGTGCGGGTCCACGCCGATCGCCACGGCGATGTCGTGCACTTCGTTGTTGGCAAAGAGGCGGTCGCGCTCGGTCTCCCAGGTGTTGAGCACCTTGCCGCGCAGCGGCAGGATGGCCTGGAACTCCTTGTCGCGGCCCATCTTGGCCGAGCCGCCGGCGGAGTCGCCCTCAACCAGGAACAGTTCGTTGCGGGTCACGTCAGTGGACTCGCAGTCGGTCAGCTTGCCGGGCAGCACGGCCACGCCGGAGCCCTTCTTTTTCTCGACCTTCTGCGCCGCGCGCGTGCGCGCCTGGGCCTGGCGGATCACCAGCTCGGCCAGCTTCTTGCCGTACTCGACATGGTGGTTCAGCCACAGCTCCAGCGCCGGGCGGCTGAAGGTGGACACCAGCCGCACCGCGTCGCGGCTGTTCAGGCGTTCCTTGATCTGGCCCTGGAACTGCGGGTCCAGCACCTTGGCCGAGAGCACGAACGAGGCGCGCGCGAACACGTCTTCGCTCATCAGCTTGACGCCCTTGGGCTGCAGCGCGTGCATCTCGATAAAGCTCTTGACCGCCTGGAACAGCCCTTCGCGCAGGCCGGATTCATGCGTGCCGCCGGCCGGCGTGGGGATCAGGTTGACGTAGGACTCGCGCACCGGCGCGCCGTCTTCGGTCCAGGCCACCACCCAGGAGGCGCCTTCGCCATCGGCAAAGCCTTCCTCGCTCGGGTTGGCGTCGGGGTCGGCGAAATGCTCGCCCTCGAACATCGGGATCACCAGCTCGGCGCCGCTGCCCTGGGCCAGCGCCTCGACCAGATAGCCCTTCAGGCCCTGGTCGTACTGCCAGGTCTGGCGCTCGCCGGTCTTCTCGGTCACCAGTGTGACCTTGACCCCCGGCAGCAGCACCGCCTTGCTGCGCAGCAGGCGCTGCAGCTCGGCCAGCGGGATCGCGGCCGAGTCGAAATACTTGGCATCCGGCCATACCTGCACGCGGGTGCCGCTCTTCTTCTCGCCACGCTCGATCTTGCGCGAGGCCAGCGGCACGGTCACGTCGCCGCCGGAGAAGGTCAGCGTCGAGCACATGCTGTCGCGCCACACGGTCACGTCCAGCTGCGTCGACAAGGCATTGGTCACCGACACGCCCACGCCGTGCAGGCCGCCCGAGAAGGCATAGGCACCGCCCTTGCCCTTGTCGAACTTGCCGCCGGCGTGCAGCCGGGTGAAGACGATCTCGACCACTGGCACGCCTTCTTCCGGGTGGACGCCCACCGGGATGCCGCGGCCGTCGTCCTCCACGCTGAGGCTGCCGTCGCGATGCAGGGTCACCAGGATCTCGGAGCCGTGGCCGCCGAGGGCCTCATCCGAGGCGTTGTCGATCACCTCCTGCACGATATGCAGGGGGTTGTCGGTCCGGGTGTACATGCCGGGGCGCTGCTTGACCGGCTCCAGGCCCTTCAGGACCCGGATGGAAGATTCGCTGTACTGACTGGTTTTGCTCGCCATGGAGTCGCTACGAAAGTGAGGTTCCCGGCTGCCACGAGGCGCACAACTGTGCACGCGCCGGGGCACCGGGCACTGCATTGTAATGGAAGCGGGCGACGGCAATCCCGCCAAAAAGGCGCTCGCCCTGCCAGCCCGCGCCGGCGCCCGGTTTGCCGGGCGGCCGCCACTTTTTGCCAGGGCGACGGCAACGCGGGCGGCGCAGTACGCGTTTTCCCGAGCCAGAGTAAACTCGCCACCACCCGGCCCCGGCAAGCCTGATTGCCGTCCCGGCACGGACAACAACAAGCACACACAATCCCTGTCGGCGCCGCCCCACCCGGCGGGACTGCCGCACATCGAGCCAAGACATGCAGAACCGACAACTCTCCCTGACCACCGTACTTGTGTGCGGCGGGCTGCTCGTGACGCTTTCGATGGGCATCCGGCACGGCTTCGGCCTGTTCAACCTGCCGATCACGCAGGCCCACGGCTGGAACCGCGAGACCTTCGCCTTTGCCCTGGCGCTGCAGAACCTGATGTGGGGCGCCAGCCAGCCCTTTGCCGGGGCGCTGGCCGACAAGTTCGGCGCGCTGCGCATCATGCTGGCTGGCGTGGCGCTGTACGTGGCCGGGCTGGTGGTGATGGCACTGGCCACCAGCGGCACCGCCTTTGCCACCGGTGCCGGCGTGATGATCGGCATCGCCCAGTCCGGCACCACCTACAGCATCGTCTACGGCGTGATCGGGCGCGTGGCCAGCCCCGAGAAGCGGGTCTGGGCCATGGGCATCGCCGCCGCGGCCGGCTCGTTCGGCCAGTTCCTGATGATTCCGGTGGAGCAGGGGCTGATCTCCGGCCTGGGCTGGCAGAACGCGCTGTACGTGATGGCGCTGATGGCCTGCGTGATGCTGCCACTGACACTGACGCTGCGCGAGCCGCGCGAAGCGGCCCACACCGGCGGCCATCACCAGACCATCGGCCAGGCCGTCCACGAAGCCTTCGGCAACCGCAACTTCCAGCTGCTGACGCTGGGCTACTTCGTGTGTGGCTTCCAGGTGGTGTTTATCGGCGTGCACCTGGCGCCGTACCTGAAGGACCAGGGCCTGACCGACCCGAAAGTCGCTGTCGTGGCCCTGGCGCTGATCGGGCTGTTCAATGTATTCGGCACCTATACCGCGGGCGCGCTGGGCCAGCGCCTGCCCAAGCGCTACCTGCTGTCCGCCATCTACGTGACGCGCTCGGTGGTGATCGCCGGCTACCTGCTGCTGCCGCTGACGGTGGCCAGCACCTGGGTGTTCGCGGCGCTGATGGGCTTCCTGTGGCTGTCCACGGTGCCGCTGACCAACGGCATCATCGCCCAGGTGTTCGGCGTGAAATACCTGTCGATGCTGTCGGGCGTGGTGTTCTTCTCGCACCAGATCGGCAGCTTCCTCGGTGCCTGGCTGGGCGGCTACCTCTATGACCGCACCGGCGGCTACAACACGGTGTGGCTGATCTCGATCGCGCTGGGCGTGGTGGCCGCGCTGGTGAACCTGCCGATCCGCGAGCAGGCTCTGGTGCGCGCGCAGCCGGCGGCCGCGTGATGACAGCGGCCCGCGTCCGCGTGGCGCAGGCAGCCGGGCTGGCGGTGCTGGCCGGGCTGCTGGCGCTTGGGTTCGTGGGTTACCTGCGGCCGGGGTTCATGGTCGACCTGACCAATATGGTGCTGGCCTGGTGCGGGTGAGATTACGCCCCCTCGCCCTTCGACTTCGCCTCCAGCACTTCCCAGCGCTCCAGCGCTTCCAGCAGTTCCATCTCGATCTCGTCATGCCGCGTGGCCAGCAGCGCGGCCTTGGCCGCATCGCTGACGTAGAGCGAGCCGTCTTCCAGCTGCGCCGAGATTGTCTTCTGCTCGGTTTCCAGCGCGGCGATGCGCTCCGGCAGGCCGTCCAGCTCGCGCTGCTCCTTGTACGACAGCTTGACGGTCCGGTTGGCGCCGCGCGCCTCGCGTGAGTCCTTGCCCCGGGCCGGCTCCGCCGCCTTCTGTTCCGGCCTGCGCGCCGCCTGCAGCGCCGCGCTGCGGGCCGACTGCTCGACCCAGTCGGAATACCCGCCCACCGATTCGCGCCACACGCCATCGCCTTCGGCGGCCAGGGTCGAGGTCACCACGTTGTCCAGGAAGGCCCGGTCGTGCGAGACCAGGAACACGGTGCCGCTGTAGTCCTGCAGCAGTTCTTCCAGCAGTTCCAGCGTGTCGATGTCAAGGTCGTTGGTCGGCTCGTCCAGCACCAGCACATTGGCCGGGCGCGCAAACAGGCGCGCCAGCAGCAGCCGGTTGCGCTCGCCGCCAGACAGCGACTTGACCGGCGAACGCGCGCGTTCCGGCGCAAACAGGAAGTCGCCCAGGTAGCTCATCACATGCTTGCGCTGGCCGTTGACCTCGACCCAGTCGCTGCCCGGGCTGATGGTGTCCGCCAGGGACTTCTCCAGGTCCAGCGCGGTGCGCATCTGGTCGAAGTACGCCACCTGCAGGTTGCTGCCATTGCGCACGGTGCCGCTGTCCGGCGCCAGTTCGCCCAGGATCAGCCGCAGCAGCGTGGTCTTGCCGGCGCCGTTGGGGCCGATCAGGCCGACCTTGTCGCCGCGCATGATGGTGGCGGTGAAGTCGCGCACCACTACCTTGTCGCCATAGGCCTTGCTGACGTCGGTCAGCTCCGACACGATCTTGCCGGAGCGGTCGGCCTGCGACACTTCCAGCTTGACGTTGCCCTGGACTTCACGGCGCGCGGCGCGCTCGTTGCGCATCGCCACCAGGCGCTGGATGCGCGACACACTGCGCGTGCGGCGCGCCTCCACCCCCTTGCGGATCCACACCTCTTCCTGCGCCAGCAGCTTGTCGAACTTGGCCTGCTCGACCTGCTCGGCGGCCAGCATCTCTTCCTTGCGCGCCTGGTAGGCGGCGAAGTTGCCGGGGAAGGACACCAGCCGGCCGCGGTCCAGTTCGATGATGCGCGTGGCCACGCGGTCCAGGAAGGCGCGGTCGTGGGTAATCAGCAGCACGCTGCCGCGGAAGCCCAGCAGCAGGTCTTCCAGCCAGCGGATCGCTTCTACGTCGAGGTGGTTGGTGGGCTCGTCCAGCAGCAGGATGTCGGGCTCGGCCACCAGCGCCTGCGCCAGCGCCACGCGTTTCTGCAGGCCGCCGGACAGTGCCTCGACGCGCGTGTGCGAATCCAGCCCCAGGCGCGCCAGCGTGGTTTCCACGCGGGTGCGCAGTTGCCAGGCGCCGGCGGCGTCGAGCTCGGACTGCAGCCGGTGCAATTCGGCCAGCGCGGCTTCGTCGTCATGGTTCTCGGCCACGCGGTCGGCGGCGGCCTCGTAGCGCACCAGCAGGTCGTGCGCATCGCCCATGCCCTGGGAGACGGCGTCGAACACGGTGATCCCCGCTTCGAACTGCGGCTCCTGCGGCACGTAGGCGCTGGTCACGCCGCTCTGCCGCGCGATCAGCCCGTCGTCCGGCGCCGACAACCCCGCCACGATTTTCAGCAGCGAGGACTTGCCCGAGCCGTTGCGCCCGATCAACCCCACGCGCTCGCCGGCCTCCAGCGAAAAATCGGTGTGATCGAGCAGGGCCACGTGCCCGAAGGCAAGCTGGGCGTCGGTAATGGAAAACAGGGCCATGGGAGAAAGACGAGACGACGAGAGAAAGGAGGGACGGCCAGGCAGCCAGGGCTGGCGTGGCACGGCAGCCCGCATTGTAGACGACCGGGGCCAGGCCAAGGCCGGCCCCAAAAAAGAAGGGCCCGCGCACTGCGGGCCCAAGAGTCTCTCCTCGGTGCCCTGCTCGCAAGGCACGAAGCCAGCATAACAACGCCCCCCCGCCCGCTCCAGTCGGAAAAGTCCGTAAGGGAAAGCCCCGTCAACCGCGATTTCGGGACGCCGCCGCGGCAAATTGGTACGGCCAAGGCACCCATGCGAAGATGTCGGCCGTGCCAATGCGCTTGCCGCCGCCCCTTCCGATGACCACCGCTTCACTGAAATTGTCCGACCTGTCTGTGTCCGCGCTCGTCGCCGGGCTGGTCGCCACGCTCACCGGCTATACCAGTTCGCTGGTGCTGATGATCCAGGCCGGCCATGCCGCCCACCTGACCGATGCCCAGATCTCGTCCTGGATCTGGGCGCTGTCGATGGGAATGGGGATCACCACCATCGGCCTGTCGCTGGCGCTGCGCGTGCCGATCGTGGTGGCCTGGTCCACCCCCGGCGCCGCGCTGCTGATCGCCAGCCTGCCCGGCGTGCCCTACGCGCAAGCCATCGGCGCCTTCCTGCTGGCCGGGCTGATGATGGCCGCCGCCGGCATGACCGGCTGGTTCGACAAGCTGATGCGCGCCCTGCCGGCCAGCATCGCCTCTGCTCTGCTGGCCGGCATCCTGTTTCGCATCAGCGTGGATGTGTTCGTGCAGGCGCAGCACCAGACCGTGCTGTTGCTGGCGATGTTCGCCGCCTACCTGCTCGGGCGGCGGCTGTGGCCGGCCTATGCGGTGCCAGGGGCGCTGCTGACCGGGGCGGTGATCGCCGGCGTGCTCGGCCAGCTAGATTTCTCGGGCGTGCGGCTGGAGTTGGCGGTGCCGGTGTGGACCACGCCGGCGTTCTCGCTGTCGGCCTTTGTCAGCATGGCGGTTCCGCTGTTCATCGTGGCGCTGGCCTCGCAGAACATCCCCGGGCTGGCCGTGCTGCAAGCCGACGGCTACCACGTGCCGGCCTCGCGCCTGATCTCGATCACCGGCCTGGCCTCGGCCGTGCTGGCGCCGTTCGGCTCGCACGGCGTCAACCTGGCGGCGATCACCGCGGCCATCTGCACCGGCCCGCAGGCAGACCCCGACCGCAACCGCCGCTATACCGCGGCCGTGGTCTGCGGCGTGGGCTACCTGGTCGCGGGCACGCTGGCCGCCAGCATCGCGGCGCTGTTTGCGGCCTTTCCGCAAGCGCTGGTGGTGGGCGTGACCGCGTTCGCGCTGATGGGCTCGATCGCCAACGGCCTGACCGTGGCCATGCAAATCCCGGCCGAGCGCGAAGCCGCGCTGCTGACCTTCATGATCACGGCGTCCGGCATGACCCTGGCGGGTGTCGGCTCTGCGTTCTGGGGCGTGGTGGGCGGCATGCTGGCGTTCCACGTGCTGCGCCAGCGCGCTGCCTGAGCATCGCCCTTCCGGGGTCAGAGCATCAGGAAAGCCACGTCCGCGTAGCCGATATCATCTGGCGACACGCCCCTGCGGCGCTGGAACAAGACATGCTGCAGCACGCGGTCGCGGTGCGCCGCGAAGATTTCCGGATCCAGGTTCAACGCCACGCGCGCGTAGTGCTCGGCCATCAGCTTGTAGACGCGATGGCGCACCTGCAGCATCTCGTTCGCCGCCTGGAGCCGGCTCATTTCCCCCATATGGTCGTCGTCCAGCTGACGCATGCTGACTACCACCCGGGCATGCATGCCCCGGTAGCGATCGACCTCCGCATGGGCCTTGCGCAACTCTTCGCGCAGCGACCGCACTTCCTGCAACAGCTTCAGGTTGTGCTGCACGCCGCGTTGGATGCGCGAGGCCTCTTCCAGTGCGTGGTCCGCCGCGGCGATGGTGTCCTGCCACGGATTCGCGTCCGGCGCGGGCTCCCCATCCCCGGACTGCGAAGACGTCCAGGCGGCCGTGCCGTCGATGCCATTGTGATGCATACCGCTCCCCTTACCCCATGCCCGCCGCCGGCATCGTGAGGTTCGTGCCGGCTTGGTCGGGCTAACTACCGCGACTGTCTTGTAAGACTTTTCTTGTGCCGCGGGCCGGCCGTGCGCCCGCTTGTTTTGGTCTTTATAGCCACATTCAATCCCTCATTGCCGCTTTGCACAACCACCGCAAGGGAGGGACGCGGCTTTGGCGCAACATGCCGGGGCGCTAAGATGCCGGCTTCGGCCCGTTTCGGGCCACCCACTTGTGCGCTTCCATGAACGGATACCTGCTGCTCGCCCTCGCCATCGTCGCCGAAGTCATCGCCACCAGCAGCCTGAAGGCGTCGCAAGGCTTTACGCGGCTGGTTCCCAGCGTGCTGGTCGTGACCGGCTATGTGGCGGCGTTCTATTTGCTGATGGTAGTCATGCGGACAGTGCCAGTGGGGATCGCCTATGCGATCTGGAGCGGGGCCGGGATCGTGCTGGTGTCGCTGATTGCGGTGGTGCTGTACCGGCAGGTGCCGGACCTGGCGGCTTGCGCTGGGATTGGTCTGATTGTTGCCGGCGTCGCCGTCATTCAGCTGTTTTCGAAGACGAGCGCGCATTGATCGTGGGTATGCCCGGCGGTTGATCAACACTCACCACTGTTGCCGCAGCAACCGTACCTGGGTAACCTCAACCGCGTATATGAAGTGCTTAATGGCAAGCGCGCCCTGAGTCTGGCCATGATCCGGCGGCTGCATCGTGACCTGAAGATTCCTGCGAACGTACTGATCGCCGAGCGCAGTGCGGCGTGAGCACTGGCAGAGCCGATGGTGCGCGTGCTAGCCAAAGCGCGCATCGATCTGCTTCCTGGCCCAGTCCGAGGCATGCTGCCATGCCTCGCCTTCGCTGAAGAACTGGCCCGGAACAAGATGGTGATCGAAGACTTTAAGCGGCGCTCCATCTGCCGCTTTCGCGCAGATGGTCACCTCACCTTGCCAGGGCCCGCCAACGCCAGGAGACGTTGCCGATGCTTCATACCAGTGGTCGCGGTAATACGTGAACCCTTGGAGATCCATGTCTTTCTCCACCAGGGAGAGTTCAGGAAGTGTCAGTCGTTGGCGTCGCCTGAAGTGGCTTGGTCAATCTCCCGTTTCGCGGACGCATAGGCGTTGTCAATTGCGACCGATTCCGAAGGGGCAAGCGCCCCGGTGTTGTGCCGGTGTCCGTGACCGCGGATGCCATATGACCAGTCCCACTGGCCGCTCGCGTCCTTTTTGGCCTGGATTGAGATCTCCCGGCCTTTGTATTTCAGTTCCATGGCGAGCTCTCCGGAGTTTGGTGGATTGATGTGCAAGGGACTATGCCCCTCGGCGCGGCTAGTCCACAGTAACGCACCCGGAGGTCAGTCGCCCCGCCGCCGCTTGTCCTCATGACGCGTCAGGCATTTCTGCAGGAAGCGGAACAGGTTGGTACCGCAATGCACATGGACACGCGGCAGGCCAAAAGGGTTGTCATCGGCACGCGCCAGCCCGCGCTGCGTCAGCGTGGCGTTGTCGTAGCCAGCCTCGCGCACCATTTCCCGGTGCGCCGCCTGCTGTTCGCCATAAGGGTAGCAAAACGCCGTGACCGGCATCGCCACCAAGTCCTCCAGCGCTGCCTTGGAGGTTTCAATCTGCTGGCGGGCTTGCGCCGGCGGCAATGCGGGCAGGTGCACGTGGTCGACCGTATGGGCGCCGACCTCATGGCCGAGGCGAGCCCATTCCCGCACCTCTTCGGCGTTCATCAGCGGAGCAGGCGGCACGCCTTGGCTGGCGTCCCAGACATTGCTGCCGTCGATCTGGCCGGACACAAAGTAATTGGTGGCACTAAAGCCGAACTCTGCCAGGACGGGCAGCGCATACCGGTGGACATTGCGGAAGCCGTCGTCAAAGGTAATCCCGAACACTTTGCCGGCTGACTCGCCCCGAATATAGGGCATGAGTTCGCGCATCGAGAGGCCGCGATAGCCCAGCCGGCGCATCCAGGCGATCTGCTGGCGGAACTGCGCGGGACTGACGGTCAGGCCACGAAACGGCGTGCCATGGGGCGGCACGCTGTCAATCTGGTGATAGGTCAGGATCGGGATCGGCATGTCGTACGAGGTGCGCGGTTACTGGCTGGGGCTCTGGGTCAGCGCTGCTGGCAGGGGTTGAGGCCGCGCTCCCCGCTCGAGAACTGCCTGGTACACGGCGAGTGTGCCGGCGACGAAGGTATCCATGCCAAAGTACGTCCGACTCTTTAACCGGGCAGCCTCACCCATCCCGGCCAGCCGATCGGGGGCTGAAAGGATTTGCTCCAGCCGCGCCCGCAGTGCCGCGATGTTGGCGCACGGCACCACCCAGCCGTCTTGCCCATCGGTCACGTTCTCGGGCAGGCCGCCGGCATCGGAAACCAGTACCGGCAGGCCCATCGCCATCGCCTCGCGGCAGGCAAACGACAACGTCTCGCTTCGCGACAGCACAAAGGCGGCGTGCCCTGCCCCGAGGGTGGGACGAACATCGTCCAGCAAGCCCGTAAAAATGACCTGATCGCCGAGCCCCAGCGCCGCGACCTTCCCGGTCATGCATGGCAAGGGCGCTTCGCCAGCCAGGATCACGCGTACACCGCTACGCAAGTGGGCGGGCAACTGCGCGACAGCTTCCAGCAGGTCCGTCCAACCCTTTTCATAATGGGTGCCCGCGGTACTGACGAAGACCGTGCATGCCGAGCCGGCACCGAAGTATCGCGCCCGCAGCGCATCGGCCTGCGCCGGCGCCGGCGGTGCAAAGTGATCCATGTTGATGCCATGGGACACGGTGGTCACCGGCACGCGGCTGTACGGGGAGGTGCGCAGCTTCCGGGCGACATAGTCGCTGACCGCAATCACATGATGGGTACCAAGCCACGCGCGCAGCCAGTTGCCGGCACTGTTGCTGCGGTGATCGTTGTGTTTTGTATAGACAATGCGCGGCCGGCGCAAGGCAACCAGGCGCACGAGCATGACCAGCTTGTGGTCGGCTGAACCGTTGACATGAACGATATCGAAGCGCCCAAGGCTGATGAGCCGCCAGAGCGTCCACAACTCGCGCAGCCAGCGCAGGCCCCGCGGCGCATAATCGACCGCCGCCACCTCGACGTCTGCCCGGCCGCTGGCGAGCCGGAACAGACGGCTGGTCCGCGGAGCCGCCACCGTCACTTCATGCGACGGCGCCAGACCTGCCAGCAGGTTGATGACATAGGTATCGTGCCCGCCACCGTTTCCACGGTGGAAGTTCGTGAACAGCACCCGCAAT
The DNA here is from genome assembly GCF_000379565.1 of Cupriavidus sp. UYPR2.512. Lineage (NCBI taxonomy): Bacteria > Pseudomonadati > Pseudomonadota > Betaproteobacteria > Burkholderiales > Burkholderiaceae > Cupriavidus > Cupriavidus sp. UYPR2.512. Next base: position 32,477 of record NZ_KB903153.1, read on the forward strand.
TTCTCCTCCATCTCTGGGAGCTCTCTTGTTGTCAGAGCATGCCTCGATCATTACAGATAATTACAAGGCAGCCCATAGGGGTTGGCCCAAACTCCCAACAGAGGACGCGATTTTGTAAGTTTTGGCAGCTATTTGTGCCGAAAAATAGGCAAAACCCTCACGGCGCTCAAGGAGTGGGTGCCGTTGCCTTTGCACACTGACTGGCCTCTGCGACCGATGTAAGATTCCGTAACGTATTGAGAACAGTTCTCGTTGACCAGGTCCGTGCGGGGAAAGCGAGCGGACGAAACCTACTGGTGAGAGCACGCCAAGTCCCCGCCTCGCGCAGCGACAGTTTGGTCAGGTACTTCGATTTTTGCCGCGAAATAAAGGGAACCGTGTGGAACCGGGACCTGCCGGGCAGCAAAACGACCGAGAACCTTTGTGCGGCGATGCTTTAAGGAATTCGAGGGGATAGTTCTATCTGTGGTCCCGCCGACAGGAATCGAACCTGTATCTAGCGCTTAGGAGGCGCTCGTTCTATCCATTGAACTACGGCGAGGGACAGGACTGTCAGGATCGGGAACCACGGGCGCGGTGATCCTGGAGACGGCCCGGAGTATATCAAAATCCGCACCTGCCCGGTTCGCCGCCGGTGGCGGCCCCGTCCCGGCGGCCTCGCCCGGCAAGGCGGCCGGACGACGGCAGGCGCGTCGGCCGGCCCGCATGGCGCAGGGGGCGGCGCCCCGGCCGGTGGCGGCCGCGGGCGCAACTGGCGGCGGCCGTGGCGCAACTGCGGTGGCAGGCTTGTCCGCGCAGGTTGCAGCGCAGTTCCCAGTCGATCAGTCCGGACATGGCAGGCTCCTTGATTCGGTGATGGCCGCGCGTTTCAGGCGAGGCTCAGGCCCAGGTTCAGGCCGCCCAGTTGGGCTTGCAGCAGCGCGCCCAGCAGCAGCCAGCCGATGTGCAGCGCGGCGCGCGGGCGGCGCACGCATGCTTCCACCTGTTCGCTGCGGCTTTCGCCGGACAGGCACCAGGAGCAGAAATGCTCACAATTGTTGGTCAGCAAGTGGTAGGCGTTTTCGCCCACGCGGGAACGGGCGCGTTCGACGGCCTGGCGCCCGGCGAAGCGGGCGCAGGGTTCCGGCCTGACGGCGATGCCGAAACCGGCGGCGAAGGCTTCGAGGGTAGTTTCTTCAACCGGCGCGGCTTGCAGGGAGTAGGCGAAACCGGCGTAGTGGATGACGCGGCCGGCGCCGGCATAGATCCCATGATGGGCGTAGCCGCGGCGTTCGGTGACCAGGTGGGCGCCGAGCGGCAGCGGGTCGGCGAAACGATCGTCGCTGCAGGTAGCGCGTTCTTGTTGTTCCTGGATATTCATGGCTGGCCTCGGTCTGTCTGGTTGCTGCAGGCATTGCTGCTTCATGCCACACCAACCGCATCAACCATGCCAATGCCCGGGAGGCACGACAGGACAATGGTCTGGCGGGAATCCGAGGGTTTTGGAGGGGATGGACTGTCGGCTGGCAGCCAACCGCACGGCGGCCGATCTGTTGGCTGGCAGCCACCATTCGCCGCCGCGCCGCGAGGCTTGGGCGGGCTGGCCGGAGGGGTCGCGCGATGCGTACGCTGTGGTGGGTGCATCCCGACACTGGCTGGCCGGGGTGTCGGGTCCAAGCCAACGTGGCTGGCCTGCCGGCGTGCGCCCCGTTGTCCCTACCCCGCCCTGCAGCCCGCGCCAGCCTTGGTTTCCAGTCGCCCGCCTGCCGCGCCGAGGCCGTGGCACGCGCCTTGCTCCATACCGGTACCGCCCCCGGCGCCACGCCCCATCCACCGGAGACCGATCATGGCCACCCTTGCAATCAACGACCTCGCCAGCTGCCGCGAACTTGCCCCCGCCGCCGCGTGCGCGGCGCCGGCGGGCAGTGGGTGTTCGGTTGGATCCGCCCGTTCGTGCCCTCGTCGCCGCTGCCACTCGGGACAGTGATCAACTTTTACGAGATCAACTACAGCTTCTATGCTGATCAGATGAACAACCAGTTCCAGAACATCGATATCCGCAACAACGCGCCAAACGCCAATATCAATGTCCAGGGCGACCAGGGCGCGAGGAACGACGGCCGGCTTGATCTGATGCTGATCTGAGCGCCAGCGCGGCCGTGGCAGCGCCCCGGCTGGTCCGGGGCTTCACGCGGACCGGAGACAAGATTGGGTTTCGACTCGCACTTCCAGTGGACCTCGGCCGCATGCACGGACGTCGGGCGCGTGCGCGATCGCAACGAGGACGCTTGCCTGGACCTGCCCGGCCAGGACCTGTGGGCGGTGGCCGACGGCATGGGCGGCCATGCCGTGGGGGACTTCGCCAGCCAGGCGGTGGTCCAGGCGCTGGCTACGCTGCCGCCGCAGCCCCGGCTGGAAGACCGGGTCGACGCCACGCGCGCGGCGTTGCAGGGCGTGAACCTGGCGCTGGTCGATGAGGCAGCGCGCCTGGGCGTGCGCTGCATCGGCAGCACGGTGGTAGTGCTGCTGGCGGGCGACCGCCGTTGCGCCTACGTGTGGGCCGGCGACAGCCGCTTGTACCGGCTGCGTGGCGGCCAGTTCGCCCGCCTCACGCGCGACCACAACCAGGTCGAGCGCCTGCTGGCGCGCGGGCTGATCACCCCGGAAGAAGCGCGCCACCATCCCGCGCAGAACACCATTACACGCGCCGTCGGCGCGGCCCCGACGCTGGCGCCGGAGCAGCTGCTGACCGAGGTGGCCGATGGCGACGTCTACCTGCTGTGCAGCGATGGCCTGAGCAACGAGGTCGACGATGACGACATCGCGGCGGTGCTGGCGCAGCAGGACGTTGCGCAGGCCGCGCCGACGCTGGTGCAGATGGCACTTGATGCCGGCGGCCGCGACAACGTGTCGGTGGTGGTGCTCCGTGCGGCGGACCCCTACGGCTCTGACAGGACGCTGGTCAATCCCGAGCTGGACGCCTGAAGGCACGACCGCCGGCAGCCTCCCCCCTACCCCTTGCCGCCTTCGGCCTGCCGGTTGGCGCGGAAATCCTTAGAGTGGATGCCGTGCTTCTTCAGCAGCATCTGCAGGTGCGAGCGGTTCATGTCGAAGCGCCGCGCCAGTTCGGCGACGGTGCCGCCGACTTCCTGCAAGCCCCGTTCGAGGAAGGCCCGCTCGGCCTCGTCGCTGGCGGCGCGCTTGGCCTCGCTCAGCGACGTCGCCATGGTGATGTCCGCGGCTGCCGTGCCCGCGCCGACCACCGCCAGCGCGGCGGGCCTGGGCCGGATGTCCTGCGGCAGGTGGGCCAGGTCGGCGGTGTCGCCGGCCAGGCAGCTCAGCCGGTACAGCAGGTTGCGCAGCTCGCGGATATTGCCAGGGTAGTCGTAGTGCAGCAGGAAGTCGCGCAGCCGCGGGGTCAGCTTAAGCGGGCGCCGCTTGAGCATGCCGGCGGCCTCGTCACTGAAGTACGACACCAGCAGCGGGATCTCGTCGCGCCGCTCGCGCAGGGACGGCAGGCTGACGTGGATCACGCTCAGGCGGTAGAACAGGTCCTCGCGGAAGGTGCCGGCCTGGCTCATGCGGCGCAGGTCCTTGTTGGTGGCCGCGACGATGCGCGTATCGACCGAGATCGCCTCGTCCGAGCCCACGCGCTGGATCTCGTGCGCCTCCAGCACGCGCAGCAGCTTGACCTGGCCGGTCAGCGGCAGCTCGCCGATCTCGTCCAGGAAGATGGTGCCAGTATGCGCGCTCTCGAACTTGCCGCGGCGGTCGTTGCTGGCGCCGGTGAAGGCGCCCTTCTTGTGGCCGAACAGCTCGGATTCGAGCAGGCTGTCGGGAATAGCGCCGCAGTTGACCGAGATAAACGGCTTGTCGGTGCGTGAGCCATTGGCATGGATCACCTTGGCCATCAGCTCCTTGCCGGTGCCGCTCTCGCCATCGATCAGCACCGGCAGATCGGTCGGCGCCGCCTTCTCGGCAATCTCCAGTGCCTCCAGCAACTTGGGGTTGTCGCCGAAGGTCCCTTCGAAAATAAAGCTGCGCTCCACCAGCGCCTGCCGGCGCTCGCGCGGCATGCGCTCGACTTCTTCCTGCGGCGGGGCGGCCTCGGCCGAGGCCGCCTGCACGAAGCGCTCCTTGTGCGACAGCCCCATCACCTCGTCGCGCAGCGTGGTGGCCTGCTTGAGCAGCTTCTCGATCTCCGGCCGGTCGAGCCGCGACGACCAGCGCAGCGTGGAGCGCAGGATCTCGATCTTCTCGATCAGGCCGGCGAACGACACCGGCGAGGTGGCCGAGGCGGGGGTGGCACCCTGGTTGTATAGCTTCATGCGGCACTCAGTTGCTTCTGCACCAGTTGGAAATACATGCCCTTGCGCTCGATCAGCTCTTCGTGCCGGCCCTGCTCGACGATGGCGCCTTCATACAGCACCAGGATCTTGTCGGCCTGCATGATGGTGCTGAGCCGGTGCGCGATGATGACCGCGGTGCGCCCGCGAAGGATCTCCTGCATATTGGCCAGGATGTTGCTCTCTGACTGCGTGTCGAGTGCCGAGGTGGCCTCGTCGAACACCAGCAGGCGCGGGTCGTGGTATAGCGCGCGGGCAATGCACAGGCGCTGGATCTGCCCGCCCGAAAGCCCGATGCCGCGCTCGCCCACCACCTGCTCGTAGCCCAGCGGCAGCTTGCTGATAAAGGCGTGGGCGTCGGCCATGCGCGCCACCTCCTCGATGCGGCGCCGGTCCGGGCTGTCGTCGCCGCAGGCGATGTTCTCGGCAATGGTCCCCGAGAACAGCAAGTTGGACTGCATCACATAGCCCACCTGCGCGCGGTAGAACGCCGCGTCGATCACGTTCAGGTCGTAGCCGTCCACCGTCATCGCGCCCTCGGTCGGCTTGTAGAAGCCCACCAGCAGCTTGGCCAGCGTGGTCTTGCCGGAGCCGCTGCGCCCGACGATGGCCACCATCTCGCCGGGGCGGATGGCGAAGCTGATGTTCTCCAGCACATAGGGCGTGTCTTCGCCGCCGTAGCGGAAGTACAGGTCCTTCATCACGATCTCGCCCTGCAGGTCAGGCAGCATCACGCGCGACAGCACGTCCTGCGGCTTCTGCTCGGGCTCCAGGTCGAGCACGTCGCCCAGGCGCTCCATCGCCACGCCGGCGTCGTTGAGCTGGCCCCACAACGCCACCAGCCCCATCAGCGGCGCCAGCACGCTGCCCATGAAGGCGTTGAAGGCGATCAGCTGGCCGATGGTGAGCTCGCGCTCCAGCACCAGCGTCGCCCCCGCCCACAGCACCGCGATGGTGGTGGCGGCGTTGAGCAGCTGGCTCACCAGCCCCACCAGGATATGGAAGGCCTGCGCCCGGTATTGCGCGTCCAGCGCCTTGGCGTACTTGCGCTCCCAGCGTAGCCGCACCGGGCGCTCGATGCCCATGCCCTTGACGGTCTCGGCGCCGCCCAGCGTCTCCATCAGGTAGGCCTTGGCATCGGTCGATGCCGCAAACACCTCGCGCGCATAGGTCTTGACCTTGGGCGTCACCACCACCGTCAGCGCCGCGATCGGGATCACGAAGGCGATCAGCAGCAGGGTCAGCTTGACGTTGTAGAGGAACATGATGGTGAAGTAGATAAACACCATCAGCAGGTTCAGCGCCGTGGTCACCGTCGACTCGGTCAGGAAGGCGCGGATGGTCTGGTTCTCCTGGAAGCGTGCGAAGATGTCGCCGGTCTTGCGCTTGGCAAAGAACGACAGCGGCAACGACAGCGTGTGCATGAAGAACTGCGACATCATGGCGAAGTCCATGTTGCGCACCATGAAGTTCGCCAGGTAGGCGCGGATGGTCGCCATCAGCTGCGAGAACACGCTGGAGATGATCAGCCCCACGATCAGCAGGTGCAGCAGCCCCACGTTCTGGTGCACCACCACGCCGTCCAGGATGTTCTGGATGATCAGCGGCGGCACCACCCCCAGCATCTGGATCACGAAGGTGGCCAGGAACAGGTGCGCCAGGATCTTCCTGTACGGTGCCAGGTAGCCGATAAAGCGCAGCCACGGCGAGCGCGACACCGACAGCTGGGTCATGCTCTCGCCCGGCCTGAACAGCAGGCAGGTGCCGCTCCAGCCGCGCTCGAACTCCTCCGCGCTCATCTTGCGGAAGCCGATGGCCGGGTCGGCCACCCACACCCAGCGCGACGAGATCCCGTACACCACCACGTAGTGGTAGCCCTCCCAGTGCACGATAAAGGGCAGCTCGAAGCCCATCAGCGAATCGCGCGTGCACTGCACCCCGCGCGTGGTGAAGCCGAGCGATTCGCCGGCGCGCGCCAGGCTGTCGAGCGTGGCGCCCTGCGTGGTCACGTTGGCCAGTTCGCGCAACTTGCCCAGCGTCATCGGGATGCCGTAGTGCCGGCAGATCATCGCCAGGCAGGCCGCGCCGCAATCCATCTCCTCGGCCTGCTCCACCAGCGCGAAGCGGCGGATCAGCTTCTCGCCCAACTCCGGTTTGGAATGCAGGTCCAGCAGCACCGGGCGCTTGCGCCGTTCGGCCAGCTTCTTCTGGCGATGCAGCTCGCGGTCCAGCACGCGGATGCGCTCTTCCAGCACCTCGCGCAGGCGCGGGTTGCGCTCCAGGATCAGCTGCACCGTCTTCTCAGGGATCACCAGCAGGCGCACGTCGGTTTCTGCAATGGCCGAGGCCAGCTGCTCCTGCCGCAACACGCAGGCGCGCTCGCCGAAGATGTCGCCCTGCCCCAGCGTGGCCAGCGGGAACTCGCTGCCCTCCTCGCTGCGCACGATGCGCACCGTGCCCTGGCGCACCACATAGAGGCGGCGGTCCTCGCGCCCGTCCTGCTTCAGGATCTCCTTGCCGCCCGCCACGCGCTTGACGCCGACGCTGCGCACGGCGTCTTCCAGCTCCTGCTTGTCGAGCTTGCCGCGCAGGTCGAAGAGCCGCGCGACAAAGCCGCCGGCCGAACTGATCGCGACATAGCTAGTGATAAACGCAAGCGCCGCCGGGTTGCCGGCCACCACCGGCTCGCCCACGCTGCGCGGGATCATCAGCAGCTCGGTCTTGCCCGAGGCGCGCACCGACGACTCATGCCGGTAGTCGCGCAGCAGCGCGATATCGGCAAAGACCTCGCCGGCCTTGCGCACGCCCATGCTCATTTCCTTGCCGTGCTCCTCGTTGAACACGCGCACCGAGCCGGACTTGACGATAAACAGGCCCGGGGCCGCTTCGCCGGCATTGCAGACGGTGTCGCCAAAACCGAAGGTCAGTACCTGCGCGGCTTCCGCCAGGCGTGCCAGCTCCTGCGGCGTCAGCACCGACAGGATCTCGACGGAGGCAAGAAAGGCGGCCAGCGCCGATCCTGCCTCCGGCGTGTCCGGGGCAGCCGCGGCGGCGCGATCACCGGCCTGGCCGGACTCGCTAGCGGGCTTCGATGACATGTTCCTGCGCCCTGGCCATCAGCCAGTCTTCGCGCAGCAGGCGGCGCACTTCCACCGCCACCTCGCTGTCGAGCGTGGCCGGGTGCTTGCTGCGCACCAGGAAGACCTCGAAGAAGGAACGGTCCGCCGCCGGGAACGGCCCCAGCAGGTCGCCCGGCTCGGCGTTGAAGACCTTGGCCTCGATATCGGTCTTGAGCGAGCCGCGCAGCACCTTGCCGATCTCGCCACCGCGCTCGCGCGTGTCGGCAATGGAATGCTCGCGCGCCATCTCGGCGAAGGCATCCGGATCATCCTGCAGGTACGAGATCAGCTCCTTGGCCTTGCCCTCGCTGTCGACCACGATATGGCTGACCTCGATGCTGTCGAAGCGCGGCGAGTTGAGCGCAAAGTACGCCTGCACCGCGGCCTCGCTGCAGACCTGCTCCATCATCCGCTCCTGGTAGAGGCTGTCGGTGACAAAGGCCTCGAACTCATCCAGGCTGATGTTCAGCGCATCCAGGTAGTGGTTCATGTCGGCAGCGCGATGCAGGCCCTGCACGCGGCGGAACTGGTCCGCGCGTTCCTGGATCTCCTCGGGCGTGACCACCATGCCTTGCCGCTTCGCCGCGTGCACCGTCAGTTTGTCGCGCACGATCTGCTCGATCAGCCCTTCGAACTGCCCGGTCAGCTTGAGCAGCCGCACGAACTCCTCGACGCCGAGCACCTCGTCGTCGATACGCACAATGCCAGTCATTTTCTCGGCTCCTTTGGCGGCCCCGCGCGCTTGCGCGCCAGGCTGCTGTGCTTGTGTTTCCCCCGACTGCCCCGGCAACGCTAGCCGGCCACCTCTCGGAAGGGGTCCAGCCCCAGGTCGATCAGGCGACGTTCGCGCACCACGATCTCCGCAGTCGCGGTCATGCCGTAACGCAACGGATACTTGTTGTCGGCCACGGCGTAGTAGTCGCGTGCCAGGCGCACGCGGCCCTCGTAGACCGGTTGCTTGTCAGGCCCGCCCGGCTTGGTGGCGGGCGAGATGAATTCCAGCGTGCCCTCGATGATCCCGTAGCGCTGGTACGGAAAGGCACTGAACTTGAGCTTGACCGGCAGGCCCTCGCGCAGGAAGGCGCGGTCACGCTCGGCGATGACAATCTTCACCACCGGGCGCGCATCCTTGGGGGCAATGCCGCCCAGCGGCGTGTTGGCCTGTACCTTGTCGCCGCGCTGGGTGGAGGTGACATCGGTGATCACGCCTGCCACCGGCGCCAGGATCAGCAGGAAGTTGTCCTTGTCGATGTTCTCGAAGCGGATGCGCGCCGCCGCGTCCGCCACCAGGCGGGCGGTCTGCACCTGCAGGCGCAGCTTGTCCTCGGTATTGGCGATCTCACGCAGCGCCGCGTCGTACTGCACGCGCAGCCCGGCCAGGTCCTGGCCGCTGCTTTCAAGCTGGGAACTGGCCTGGGTAAGCTCGCGGCCCAGGCGTGCGTCCAGCTCTGCCAGGCGCGACTGCGCCACGCGCAGGTTGTTCTCCGCGTCCTGCGCCGCGGCGCGCTTGGCATCCACCTGCGACTGCGAAACGCCACCGCCACCCGGCAACGCCAGCAGGCGCGCGTAGCGGTCCTGCTCCTGGCGCGCGAATTCCCGTGCGCGCCGGGCGTTCTCGAGGTTGCTGCGCGCTTCCTGCAGCTGCGCGCGTTGCTGTTCGGCAAGCCGTGTGGTGCCTTCGGCGATACGGGTCTCGTGCTGGCGCGTGGCCACGTCGATCTGCTGCTTGAGCGCCGCCGCGCGGCGTTCCATCAGCGCCTTCTTGTCGGGGAACTGCTTCCATTCGCGCTCGGAGTCTTCCAGCTTGAGCTGCGCTTCCAGCGCATTGGCCGCGGCCTCGATCGCGCCGCGCGCATTCAGACGCGCCAGCACGTCGTCCTTGGACACGGGTTGCCCTTCGGCCACGTAGAGGTCGGCCAGCTCGCCGTCCACCGGGGCATAAAAGCGGCGCACCTCGGATTCCGGTGCCAGCGTGCCCTGCGCCGTGACAATGACATCGGCATGCCCGACGAAGGACCACACCAGCCCGCACAACACCAGCGCGAAAGTCGTGACGATGGTCAGCAGTCCCAGGCGCGACGGCTCGGCACTCAACAAGCCAATGCCCTCGGCGCTGTGGTCTTCCAGCGCCTCGGAGAGTGGCTTGAGGCCGCCCTGGCGAGCATCGTCCTTCATGGCTGCCCCGCTTGCTGTGGCGCCGCGGCAGCCGCGGTGGAATCCGGCGCCTTGCCGGTGTCTTCACCGCCGATCAGTTCCAGCTTGGTCTTGAGCACGGCGGGATCGAGCACGGTGCGCAGCTCGCGCAGTGCGTGCCGCTGCTGGTCGGCCTCGGCGCGGATCTCTTCCTCGATCTTGGCGAGCTGCGCCAGGTCGGCGCTTTCCCCCGCACGCAGTTGCGTAAAGATGCGCATGCCCTGGCGCGCGTCTTCCTGCGCCTGCGACAGCAACCGGGCCTGCGCGCGGAACTTCGGCGAGATGCCGGGCTCAAGCCGCTGCTCGCTGCCGATCACGCCATTGCTGCGGTATTGCTTCCATGCGGCGACGGCACTGCCCATCAATTCCCGCGCGCGCCGCAGGGCACTGTCGCGCACGCCGTTGACGTCGGCCTCGACCGCCTTGGCGAAATGGCCGTCTTCGTCGGCATCGAGCATGGCGTAGAAGCCCAGCAGCCGGTCCTCATAGCCCTTGCTGCCGCGCGCGGACTGCAGCTCGGCGTACTGCGCCGCCACCTTCTGCTTGTGCGACAGGTCGCGCGCCAGGTCGTCGGCCCAGGGGCCGCCGCTGATCTGCTTGATCCCAGCGAGCGCGGCGGCGCTGTCGCCCTGCTGCCACGCACTGGCCGCACTGGCATACTGGCGCACCATCTCCGGCGGCGGCAGGCGCGCGGCCAGGTGGTTGAACTGCGCCTGGAACGGCGGCGTGGCGAAGCGGCTGTCGGCGAGCCGCGCCACCAGCGGCCCGGGCCGGCGCGCACGCAGTGCCTGCATCAGCGCGGTGTAGCGGTCCAGGTCTGACTGCACGTGGTCCAGCCCGGCCAGGCGCGGATACTTCTCGCGATACTCGGCGATGACCGGCGGCAACGCCTCCGGGCGGTCGCGGCCAAGTTCGGCAGCAATGGTGGCGTTCAGCCTGTCGATCGCTGCCAGGTAGACCGAGGCGTCGTTCTGCAGGCGGCGCACGTCGCTGAGCGCATCGGCATAGCGATCGCGGAACGCCGGCACCTCGGCCGCGATGCGCCCGAGCGCGCGCTGGTGCGCGATGGTGTCCTGGTTCCAGTACGCCAGCAGTTGCCGGATCGGCACCTCGTCGGTGTAGAGGCGGATCGGCGCGTCGGCGCCGCGCTGCGCGGTGAAGCGTTCGAGCCGGCCGATCCAGTCGAGTTCCGCCACCAGCGGCCGCGCATCGGCATTGTGCGCGCTGAGCTTGCGCATCCGGGCCAGCACGGCATCGGCGCCGCTGAAATCGCCGGCCTTCAGCCTGGCGGCGAAATCGGGCACGCCAGCACGGATCAGTGCCTCGGTGCCGATGGCCTGCACCTGGGCATCGTCGGGATGACGCGCCAGGTAGTCGTCGGCGGCCTGCGCCGCACGGGCGTGGTCGCCGGCGGCAAACAAGGCCTGCACTTCGCGCTCCGCCGCACCGCGCCAGTACACGGCCGCGCCCGCCAGTATCGCGAGCAACAGCAACGCGCCGCCCCATCGCCCCGCGCGCCGCGTGCGTGCGGGATCGTCCAGGCCGAATAGCCTGGCGCCTTCCGCAAGCAGCAGCGCGGCACGTCCGCGCTTGCGGCGTGCCTGCGCGCCGTCGTGCGCCGCCGTGGCCGCCGCGGCCTGTGCGTCGGCCTCGGCGTTGACCTCGTCGTCCTGCTGCGCCGCATAGTCGACGCAGAAGATGTCGAGGAAGGAATCGGCCGCGCCGACAAAGGTGGTGCGATCATCCTCGTCGCGTGCGGCCGGCGCCGGGCAAGCGGCTGGCGTGTCCGGTGCCGCGGCGACGGGCTGCAGCATCGAGCGCGTCGCGGTGGCATCGCCATCGCCTGTGCGCTGGACCTGCGCCTGGTAGACAAAGTGGTTGCCGCCGAACGCGATCAGGTCGCCGTCGTCCAGCGGCACGCCGTGGTCTGCCAGGCGCTTGCCGTTGACGAAGGTGCCGTTGGTGCTGCCCAGGTCTTCCACGAATGGCACGCCACCCTTGAGGTATACGTGCGCGTGGCGCCGCGACAGGTAGTTGACCTGCTGCGGATAACTGTCGCGGTAGCGCGCGAAGGCATCGTCGGCCTTGCTGATCAGGTACGGGAAGCCGTCCACGTGCAGCGGCTGCAATCCGACATCGCCGCGTTCTGGCACCAGCGTCACCGCCACCCGCGGCGGCTCGGGCTGCGGCGCGCGCGGCGACAGCCGGACACGGAACGACAGCGCAGGCCCGAAGGCCACCTCATCGCCATCGCTGAGCTGCGCCGGCTGGCGCGCCACCGCCGCGCCGTTCACGCGCGTGCCGTTCTTGCTGCCGAGATCCGCCACATAGACCGCGCCATGCTCGGCGAAGATGCGCGCATGCCGGCGCGACAGCGGCGCGGCCAGGTCTTCCGGGTAGGCGGCGAACGGCAGTTCGCTGCGGCCGACGGCGAACAGGTCCTCGTCGATGCGGATCTCGCCCAGCTCGGGGCGCGCGACGGGCGTCAGGAATACATCGAATTCCTGCGCCAGATCCTGAGAGAACTCCCGAGCGAATCCCTGGGCCATTTTCACCGGCATTTCCATGATCAGTGCTTCGTCAGGAGCCATGTTTCCAGCAAGCCAACAGCGCGGCTGCCGCGGCGGCAGGCCAGGGGTGAAGCGACTAAGAACATAGTAGGCGACGGCTAAGGCTAGTCAATCGGCCGCGGGAACGCGCGGTTGGCACGGGAGCGGCACATGCAGCGGGGCCAGTGGCCAGGGCTACAGTCGCGTTGCGCAACGCGTTGCTGGCGCCGGCATCACTTGAATCCTCCACAGCATCGTTGGCAGCACTTATTGCGGCGGATTCGAGGCCGCGTTGCGCACATCGGTATCGGGCCAGCCACCGCCAAGCGCCTTGTACAGCGTGACGGTGTCGGCCAGAATCTGTTGGTGGACCGCCAACAACTGCAGTTGCGCGGCCAGCAGCGAGCGCTCGGTCTCAAACACTTCCAGCTGCGAGACCACGCCCTCTTTCAGTTGCGCCTCGATCTGCGCGGATACGACGCGCAGCTGCTCAACCTGCTGCTGCAACTCGATGCGCTGCTTCTTGTGCGCGTCGACGTTGACCAGAGCGCTCTCCACCTCTTCGAACGCGGTCATCACAGTGCGGCCATATTCGTTTTCCACCACGCCCACCTGCGCCTCGGTGGTCTTCACGCGCGCCCGCACGTTGGGATCGAGCATCGGCAGGTTGATGCTGGGCATCAGGCCGAAGGTGAAGGACTTGAGCAGGGAGTTCAGCGCAATGCTGGCGGCGCCGCCGCTCGCGGTCAGGCTGATGGTGGGCAACTGCGCCAGGCGTGCCTGGCCGACGATGTTGTAGGCCGCCAGCACGCGGTATTCAGCGGCCACCACATCCGGACGGCGCGCCAGCAGCTGCGACGGCAGCCCGGCCGGCACTGCGGGCGGCTGCACGCGGTCCTGCAGGCGCCCTGCCGGAACCTTGAGATTGCCCGCGGGCACGCCGACCAGCGTCGCCAGCGCGTTTTCGGCCACATCGCGCGAGCGGCGCAGTTCGAGCAAGTCCTTGTTGAGACGGTTGATTTCCGCCTGTTGCTGCATCACGCGGATCTTGGGCACCAGGCCGTTCTGGTACATCGCCTGGAAGGTGGACAGGATCTGCCCGTTCTTGGCGACGGTGCGCGCTTGCTGCTCAATCTGCTCGTCGAACTGCAGGATCTGGAAGTAAGTGGTCGATACATTGGACACCAGCGTCAGGTAGCCGGCACGCCAGTCGGCCTCGGTCGCGTTGAATTCAGCGGTCTGCGCCTGCACGCCCTTCTCGACCTTGCCCCAGATATCGATGTCCCAGTTCAGCTGGGCGGCGGCGTTATAGGTCGTAATGGACTTCTGCCCCGAGGTCTTTTGGAAGTTCGCGCTGGCGCCGATACCGATCACGGGCAGCGCTCCCGCGCGGGCCTCGCCGATCTGCGCGTTGGCCACTCGGATGCGCGCCGCCAGCACCTTGATGTCGTAGTTGCCGCCCAGTGCCTGTTCGATCAGCTTGTTCAGGTAGGGATCCTTGAAGCCGTGCCACCAGTTGGGCTGCACCGCTTCGGCCGGCGACACCGTGATCGAACCCTGGCGCGTCCATTCGGCCTTGGCCGGGATTTCCGGGCGCTGGTACACCGGCGGCCGGAAGTCGGCGCAGCCTGCCAGCAGCGCCGTGCAGGCAGCCAGCGCGGTCAGCCAGGCAGTACGGTGCGGCGCGGCGGTTGACGTAACCCCGGGCGAGGCAATGATGGATTCGGGCACGATGAGTTCCTGCGTGCGACGGCGGCGGGCGGCATGCACTTGAGTTATCCATGGCATGCCGGGGGCCGCGAAGTCTGTCTGTATTGTGGTGCGCGCGGACGCGCGCACCAACCCCGAGATGCATGAGGTCAGCGGAAGGTGTTGTCTTGGGGGTTGGTCTCGCATCGGGTTGGAAGAGACAATCGCAGGGAGCATGCCAGCTCCAGCGCCATGCCCGCGCGGATCACGGAAGTGCCTGTAAACACGGGGGTTTTTCATTGCCGCCGGCGCCGGCCGCGGATGCGCGGCGAGCTGGCGTCAAGGCGTACTGGCGGGGCGCAACCAACAGATCGCGCGTCGGTGTTGGATGGCACGCGACACTTGCGGAGCCGGCGCAAAAAAACGGCGGCGCACGCGCGCCGCCGTCACCGCAAGGTCCGGGTCACTTCACGTAGATCGTGATCTTCTTCGAATATACCGGCGGGTTGGTGGGAATGTGCTTGTCATCGCCCATCAAAAGCTGCAGCGTATGCTTGCCAGGCGGCAGCTCGATCATGGTCTCGGTCTCCCCCGCCCCGAAATGCAGATGGTTGCGGTCATTGGGGATTTCCTTGTCCATCGGCGGCAGATCCGCATCGACCAGCAGATGATGGTGCCCGGTATTGCGATACTTCACATCCTTCGGCGCCACCCCCATGTTGCGCAGCCCAAACCACACCTTGAATGGCTTGCCCGCGGGCATCGTCTGCCCGTCGTTGGGCCAGCCGATATACAGGTAGGCGTTGGGCGGCGCCGGCGTCGAGCCACCCTGCACCACCGTGGACAGCAGCAGGCTGGCGGCAAAGACAGCCGCGGCAAGTAGTCTGGACATGGTGCTCTCCCCTGTTTGCTGATCGGCCTGGTTCGGCATCTGCGGCGCGCTGCACCGCTATTTCACCGTGACCGTGATCTTCTTTGAATAGATCGGCGGCTCGAACGGCACGTGCTTGGCATCGCCCATCAGCAACTGCAGCGTGTGCTTGCCGGGCGGCAACTCAACGCGCGCGTCGGTCTCGCCCGCGCCGAAGTGCAGGTGGTTCTTGTCCGAAGGGATTTCCTTGTCCAGCGGCGGCAGTTCGGCGTCGACCAGCAGGTGGTGGTGCCCGCAGCGCGGCGACTCGACACCCTTGGGGCAGACGCCCATATTGCGCAGGCCCATGCGCACCCAGAACTTGCCGCCGCTGATGACGGTGCCATCGTGCGGCCAGATGATGTAGGCCTCGGCATTGGGCGGGGCTGCCGTCGACAGCGAAAGCGACGGCGCAGCGGCCAGGGTGGCAGCCGCCAGCAGGCGGAACAGGAATCGTCTGGACATACGCGGCGCCTCCCGGAAACAGTCCGAAACCCGATCACGTTGTCCCGAAAGCCCATTCTTGTTGCTTGTTGGTCAGCGCTCGGCGATTCGTCATTCAGGTTAGGTCGCAAGCCCGGAAAAAGCGAACCCGGCGCGTCGCGGCGCCATGGCAATGCCCCGCCGGAGACACAATCGCTGTGCTATCTTGAAGCAAGCCGGTCGACGTCTCGGCAACACCACAATGCGCCCCCGACGCATGTGCCGGCAGTTACCGGCATGCAGCGGGATCGCCGCGGCTCCAGCGAGGTGTGAAGATGTGGCGCAATCTACCAGTCGTATGCGCGGCCATGGCCGCCATGGCCGCGATCCTCGCCGCAGCGCCGGTGCCTGCGCCTGCGGCCACCGCTGCCGCAGGCCCCGCGGCCACGGAACCGCTGCTGCTCGCCGGCATCATGCCCAAGAACACCGACGAGCAGTACGAGCTGAGCTTCTGGGAATCGATCAAGAACAGCAATTACGCCGGCGACTACGAGGCCTACCTGAAGCAGTACCCCAACGGACGCTTCGCGGTGCTGGCCAGGGCGCGCCTGGAGCGGCTGGCGGCGTCCGCCTCCGCACCCAAGGCCCAGGCGCCAGCCTCGCCGCCCCGCTCCGGCACCTCTGCCGGGGGCCAGGTCACGCGGCCCCCGCCCCCTCCGGCACCCGCCGCGGCAGCGCGTCCGGCATCGCCGCCCGCTGCGCCACCTGCCGCGCCACCGGCAACGGCATCGCCGCGCCCGGCCACGGCGGCGGCCGGCGCGGTCAGCACCACATTGCGCACCGGCGAGATCCGCGATTGCCCGACCTGCCCGGTGCTGGTCTCCTTGCCGGCCGGCAGCTTCACCATGGGCAGCAGTGCGAGCGATCCCGCCGAGAAGCCCCCGCATCACGTCACCATCGGCCAGCCGTTTGCCATCGGCCGCTATGAGGTCACGGTCGAGCAATGGAATGCTTGCGCTGACGCCGGCGGCTGCCAGCGCGTCCCCACCGTCGCCGACAGCCCGAAGACCGCGCCGGTGCGTGATGTCAGCTGGGACGACGCGCAGCAGTACGTGGCCTGGCTCAGCAAGACCACCGGCAAGGCCTACCGGCTGCCCACCGAGGCCGAATGGGAATACGCAGCGCGCGGCGGCACCGCCAGTGCCTACTGGTGGGGCGACCAGATGCGCAAGGGCAATGCCAACTGCAAGGACTGCGGCGACCCGTGGAGCCAGGACGCACCGGCCGCGGTCGGGACGTTCGCCGCCAATCCATACGGCCTGCACGACGTCAACGGCAGTGTGTGGGAATGGGTGGCCGATTGCTGGCACAGCACATACAAGGGCGCGCCCGCCGACGGGCGCGTGTGGAACGAGAACGCCTGCGGCGCACGCGTGATCCGCGGCGGCTCCTGGCGCGAAGGCGCGAGCTACATGGTGTCGTCCACGCGCTTCAAATACAGCCCCAGCGTGCGGCAGTCGCAGAACGGCTTTCGCGTGGCGCGCGACATGAAGTAGCGGCCGGCGGAACTGGCAAGCCCGCCAGGCGGCGGCAATCAGCGCGCGCGCGTGGAGATCTGCACCAAGTCCGCGCTGATGCGGTCCCGCCCATAGGTGCGTGCCATCTGCGCCAGCGGCTTTTCCAGTGCCTTCAGATAGTCCTTGTGCAACTCGACGTCTGCGCGCAGGCCCTCGAACAGCGGCGCGGGCGTGGTCAGCAACACCACCAGCTCGGTGCCGAAAGGCCGGGAGATGATCCAGTCGCCACCGTCGCCAACCGTGGCACCATGGCCGGGCGGCGCCTGGTGGGCGGGCACGCGCGCACTCGGCACCATGTGCGCCACCTTGCCATCGGCCGCGAAGTAATCGACATAAACATAAGAGTCGCGCGCCGGCGTGCGCAGATCCAGCACCAGTGGTGAACCCTCGGTCAGCTGCGTGCCCTGGCCGCGTAGCCGCAGCGATGAAGCCGTGCCACCCTCGCGGTGGCCCGACCAGTATGGCGCGATCAGGGTGGCCACGTCGCATTTGTCGGCAGCCAGCGGCTGGGTGTCGATCGACACGCCCTTCAGCGCCTTGACGCCCGGCAACGCGCTGAGCTGCTCGCGCAGCCGCGCGGCACCCACGCTCTCGGCCAGGAAGCCGCGAACGCGCAACGTCTGCGCCTGCTGGGTGGCGGTCAGCAGCGAGCACGGCACACCGGCCAGCATCTTCGTGACGTCGGCCATCGACAGCACTGCCGGACGGGCAGGCGGTGCGGGCGGGGTGACCGGCGCCGCCGGCACAGGCGCAGCCGGGGCCTCCACGCGCGCGTCGCCAGCCGGCGCTGCGGCCTGGCGCTGCGAATGCCACGCGTAGTAGCCGATCGCCGACACGCCCGCCAGCACGGCCAGCACGGCCAGCACGCCGCCGGCCAGCAGCGGCGAGGGGCGCCGCGTGGACACCACCGGCACCGCGCTCATGCCATGCAGGAAGCGCGCGACGGTGGGGGTGCGCGTTTCGCGGTCGAGCGATAGCGACTCACGCAGGGTCTTCCATTGCGTGCGGCTCAACTGCGGCGGCTGCGCCGGCTTGAGCCCGGCGTCGCGCGCCTGGTTGGCCGAGAGCCGCTGGTACGGATGCTTGCCGGTCAGCAATTCATAAGTCACGCAGGCCAGCGCAAAGATGTCGTCGCGCGGGTCGGGCTCGCAATGGTCGAACATCTCCGGGCTGGCGTAGGCCGGCGTCATGCCACCCAGCGAGCCGGGATCGAACACCGTCCGGTCGGATTCGTCGGCCGGCGGCAGGAAGCCGCGCGCAATGCCGAAGTCGATCACCTTGACCTCACCGTCGGCGGTCAGGAAGACGTTGGCAGGCTTGAAGTCGCAGTGCACGAAGCCGCGCTCGTGCGCGTACGCCAGCGCATTGCCCATGCCGTTGATGATCGGCATGGCACGCGCCATCGGCATGCCGGTGAAGCCCGGGGCCTTGAGCACATGGTTGAGCGACGAGCCTGACAGGTATTCCATGGTCAGGAAGACCACCGGCCCGTCGCGGTCGAAGTCATAGACGGTGACGATGTTCCGGTGCGCCAGCGTCTGCGCCTTGCGCGCCTCGCGCTGCAGCGCCATCAGCGACTTGGGGTGCCCGCTGAACTGCAGGTTCAGCACCTTGATGGCGATATAGGGCTTGCGGTCCGAGGCCTCCAGCTTGCGCAGGTCGAGCGCCTTGTAGACCGTGCCCATGCCGCCCACGCCCAGGCATTCTTCCAGCACGAAGCGGCCGTTCAGCGTATCGCCCACGCCCTTGGTATGCGCCGCCTGCGGCAGCGTGCCCGGCTCGGGCGAGGTCGCATACAGCGAGCCCGTCTGCGTGCCGGCCAGGCGCGTGGCTTCGGTGGCGCCGTCGTACTGCGTGGCGCCGCGGCGCTCGATGCGCCGCATGACTTCGGCATAGACCGCGGGCGGGAACGGGAAGCGCGTGTTCTCTTCAATAATCACGCGCGCGGCCTGGCTGGGCGTGGTGGGGTCCTGCGCCAGCGCCGTTTCGAACGACGCAACAAACTCGTCGTCGGAGAGACCACCGTTCTGGAACTTGCGGATCAGGTCTTTGAGACTGGCCACGGGATGCCCCGACATGGTTGCTGGCAGGGCCCGCCCCACAGCGCGGATATGCCCTGTCCTCGATGGATACTAGTGCGCACCCAAGGCATGCGCAATCCATGCGAGGCCGGCGTGCAACGCAGCGCGCGTGCTGCCTTTGCCAATCACGGCAGCTACAGGCCGCCAGTGTCGCGGCCGCGCCAACACCAGCGCCCCGCCTGTTGGCTCCGGCCCGTCACCCGCGGCGCGCGGTACAGCCCATTGCCAGTGCGCGCGAACCGACATCGAGAATAGATCCCCATGTTTTCAGGCAGTTGCGCATGCGTTCTGGGAAATTCTAATAACGACCGAAGCGCGGCCCCAAAGTCCGTGACGAAAAGACCCGCCCGGAATAGGGCGGGTTATGCAATCCGGGTTATGCAGTCCAAGTCTCCGGAATCATCATCCTAGGACACCCCCTAGGGACCACCATGNCGACCCGCTCAGACTTGGCCGGAGAAGGCAGTGGAAGATCGCGTAGGTGGTATCTTCCGCTGCGGACTCCGAGGTGCGTCGCCACCCGTTGAAGCGGGGGGCGACGCATCTCGATCCCGTTACAGCGCGGCCAACTGGGTGCCGTTGCCGAAGTTCTGCATGGTGGGCATCTTCAGGCTGAGGTGCGAGCTCGCGTCGATGGTGTTCACGGTCGGCCCGACCTGCAAGCCGATGGTCGGGCTGGCAAAGCCGCCGCCGCCGA
>NZ_KB903154.1:0-51106 GCF_000379565.1 Cupriavidus sp. UYPR2.512
CCAGCGCCTTGATGCGCTCTCGCTCTGCCGTCGTGACGCCGTCGCGTTCGCCGCTATCCACCTGGTCACGCTTGACCCATTTCAACAATGTATGGGCCGAGCACCCAATCTTTGGGGCGATGGCCTGGACCGCCGCCCATAGCGAAGGATGCTCGCCGAGTTGCTCTCGCACCAGGCGAACAGCCCGATCTTGGACTTCGGGGGAATGCTTGATCTGCTTGTTCATGGCTCCATTCTCGCAAGAGTTGGAGCCTCCTCAAAACCCGGGGCGATTCAGTATACCCGATTGGGCGGCGGCTGCACTATCGTGTTCAGCATGAACGAACACGACCTCTCCCAATTGCCGCCGGCCGCCCAGGCCTATATCCGCGAACTCGAAGCGCAGGCTGCTGCCAACGCTCAGCACATCGTCGAACTGAACGAGCGCATCAAGCTCCTTGAGGAACAGTTCCGCCTCGCGCAGTCCAAACGCTTTGCACCAAGCAGCGAGAAGCTCAAGGACCGTGTGTTCGATGAAGCCGAACAAATGGCCGCTGCGGAGCCGGCCGATGACGATGAGGATGACGCGCTCGCGCTGCCGGACACGGGACTGCCGGAGCCTGATAAGCCCGCAGGCCGCAAACGTGGCCGCAAGCCGCTGCCAGCGGAGTTGCCGCGCCAACGTATCGAGTACGACCTGACTGCAGACCAGAAGATCTGCCCGTGCTGCCAGGGCGCAATGCACCGCTTGGGCGAGGAAGTCAGCGAGCAGTTGCATATCGAGGTGAAGGTCTCGGTGCTGCAACACGTCCGCTTCAAATACGCGTGTCGGCACTGCGAGCGCAACGCCGAACGCACGCCGGTGGTGACCGCGCCGATGCCGGCGCAACCACTTCCTGGCAGCAACGCAAGCCCAGCGATGCTGGCGACGGTGACCACCGGCAAGTACGTGGATGGCACGCCGCTCTATCGGATGGAAGACGCGCTGGGTCGCGCCGGCATTGAAGTTGGCCGCGGCACACTGGCGAACTGGATCATCCGGCCCGCGCAATTGCACTACAGCCGGCTGTACGAGGCGCTGCGCCGCACGCTGCTGTCGCAGCCACTGATCCATGCCGACGAGACGACGGTGCAGGTGCTCAAGGAGGAAGGCAAGGCCGCGCAGAGCAAATCTTACATGTGGGTATATCGCAGCGCGGAGGACTGCGAGCATCCGGTGGTGCTGTTCGACTACCAGCCGGGGCGCGGAAAGGAGTATCCGCAGGCGTTTCTCGCCGGCTACGAAGGCATGCTAATGACCGATGGCTACAGCGCCTGGCGCACGCTCGAAGGCGTTACGCACTTTGGTTGTGTTGCGCATGCGAGGAGGCTGTTCGTTGATGCCCAAAAGGGGCAGAAAAAGCTCAGCGCTCGAGTGCAAAAGGCGCTCGAGTACTTCCAGGCGCTGTACCAGGTCGAGACCCTTGCCCGGCGAGAACTGCCAGAAGGTGAAACGCGCGTCGACTACACGTACCGGATGCGTCAACAGCACAGCGTGCCGCTGCTGGAAGCCCTCAAGGCATGGCTGGTTGAACAGGCGCCGCAGGTACTGCCGGAAAGCCTGCTGGGCAAGGCCATCGCCTACACGCGCAACCAGTGGGAATACCTGAGCCGATATGTTATCGATGGGCGTGCGGCCATCGATAACAATCCGGTCGAGCGTGACATCCGCCCATTCTGCACAGGGCGCAAGGCATGGCTCTTCGCAGACACCGTCGCTGGGGCGAAGGCGAGCGCCATGCTCTACAGCCTGATGCTTACGTGTCGCGCCTGTGACGTCGAGCCGTATGCTTATCTGCTCCACGTGCTCACAGAGCTGCCACAGCGCGAGCCGGACGCTGACATCAGCGACCTGTTGCCGTTCAACTTCGCCCGGCGGCAAACCGCACAAACCGCGCCGCCGCACCCTGCCTGAGCGGCGGGTCGATCGTTGCCCCCAAAGTCGGGGACTCCATCACACTGAGAGAAGCCCATCGTTACCCGGTAACGGCGACGCGCTAGCGGGGGACGTTGAAGTAGCGATCCCAGTGCTCCGAATCCGGATCGAGCCTGCGCACGATCGCGTCGTCCGCTCGCGCGATCAGCCGCTCCAGCATCTGACGCTTCGTTACCGTGTAACGGTGCGCCAGCCGTGCAAGAGCAAGGTCGGCCTCCGTACTGACCCATGTGTCCAGCCGCCGCTCTCCGTTTCCGTCCGTGCCCGCCGTCGCGCGCCTTGCCCGATAGGCGGCTTGCCGCTGTGCTGTCGTCTGCGCCATCCTGCACTCCTTCATCTGCGTTACCCGGTAACATACCGTTCTCTGCAACGTTACCGGGTAACAACCGATTCCTCAAGGTGTGCTGAATCTAGCGCTTACATTCTGGCGACTCGATTGGCTGAATCCGGCCTTTTCAATGTGCGAGCAACATCCCGGCAAGCTTGAAACGACCTGGTTCTGGAATCTCTATTACCTTGGGAATTTTAGTCAGCTTCTTCGAAGGGCCCACGCAACGCCTCACCGGCAGCTTGCATCGCATTGACAAGACACAGTCGCATGAATGTTGACCAAAAAAAGGAACGATCGCAGGAAAGTTGAGCGTGGGTCGCATCAACCTCGATCTTCAACAACAGGTACAACGTTCGGCCCGGACGGTTGCTTCAGAATGCAATTAATCGCTAAGAGAGTTCTCCAACCAAAAGTCGCCTGGCGCGTTGAGGACGGCTAGCCCGCAAAATCAGATAGGTCAGCAGAAAACCTGTAATGTTGCCTAAATCGGGGGATCAATGGGACCGCCGCGATCCGCGGCGGCGATCAACGCAGGGGCATGCTTAGCCGATCCCGCCAGTTGCGCAATTCGGCTGCGCGGAAGGACTGGAACTTCCCGGCAAGCGCCAGCAGCAGATCCGATTGCGGCGTATCAAGCAGCGTGGCGGCTTCCGACAACCTCAGCCCGCTGACTCGGATGCGGGCGGTGATGTCTTTCACGATGTTCGCTTTCAGCGGGATCTCTTCGGCGTCTGCGAAGCCAAGCTGCGCGTAGACATTACCTTTTCCGTACTCGAAGCAAAACATGTGAACTCCTTTCATTCGCTAGACAACAACCCCTTTCTGCATCGTGCGTGATGGTGGCTGAAGGCGCGATTATTCAGCGTATTGAATGTCAATACAATCTCGGGGAAACACTGAGAGGGGCGTTCTCCTGACCTTTATCCTGTCGTTGCTGCGACGGCCGGCGACGACAGAATTGCCGACACAGCGTTAGCGGAAGGGCACTGGTTGCCCTTGGAGCGGGGAGGCAGGTGTGAGCACCCTCAATCCCTCAACTACGTGCAGGCATTGCTGGCCTGCCGGCAGGCGGGAGCTATGTCTTGTGGGTCCAGCCAATGCGGTGCTTGTCTTGCGTCGCCTCATGCCGCGCATCGTCTTCGGTATGCAGGTAGATGCTGGTCGTGGCGATCGACGCGTGGCCAAAGTTGTCGCGGACGTGGCGCAGGTCGACCTGGCGATCGCTCATGTGCGAGCCTGCTGTGTGCCGCAGCCAGTGCGCCGACGCGCTGGTCAGCACCTCGGCCTGCGCCGCCCATTCCGGCCCGCGTGCCCGCAGGCGCTCGGCTGCCATGCCGAACACTTCCTTGATGATCAAATGCAGTGCGCCGCGCGACAAGGCCTTCTCGCGGTTCGCGCGGCCGATGACCGGCAGCACTAGTGGGCGGGCTTCCCCCGGCTGGGGCGTCGGCGGCAGCCCATGCGCGCGCCGGTAGCGGGCGAGTTCGGCAACCAGTTCGTCGGTCGCCGGTACAAGGCGTGGCTTGCTGCCCTTGCCGATGACCTCCAGCCACCAGCGCTCGATCCCTTGCGCATCGCGCCGGCAGAAGAATGCGCCCATCGCCGTGCCCGCGACTTCCGCTGCGCGCAGGCCACCCAGATAGAGCACCGTGCACAGCCAGCGGCAGCGCGCCGCGTGCAGGCGTTCACGCTCGGTGCCCATGGGCATGGCCTCCACCGCTTCCTTGACGACGTCCCACAGTGCATGGCTCAGGTAGCGCGTGATCCGTGCCTTGGTGGGGCCACGCCGGCGGCGCGCCAGCGAGAGGGGATTGCCGGCGAGGTAGCCGGCCTCGGTCAACCAGGCAAAGCAGGCGTTCAGGATCACCATGGCCTGGCGCGTGCTGGCCGCCGACAGTGGCCCCGCGAAGGGACGCCAGTCGGGGTGACTGCGCGCCAGCTTCTTGCCCGCGGCCAGCACCCAGCGCGCGGCCGGCTGCGGATCGGCCAGGAAGTACTCGTACGCCAGCAGGTCCTCGTGGGTCAGTGACGACAGTGGCTTGCCGCGCTGCAGCGTCGCCCACAGCACCAGCCGCTCGACCTCGCGGCGATAGGCCTGCAGCGTGGCCGGGCTGTTGGCGTAGCGGGCGAGCCAGGCGGCGACGGCGGCCAGGTCGTCCGACGCGGCAATTTGCGCGCCGCGCGCCGGCGCGCGATTCCTGCCCTGGGCGCCGGAAAGTTCCTCGGTCAGGTGCAGGCGCTCGAGCGGCGTCGGAAGCGTAGCGGGCAGGGCGTGGACGGCAGATTGACCGATATCCGAAGGGGAGTCCATGTGAGGTATGAGTTCAGGCCGAGATCCAGACATGATTATAGACATAATCAAACTTATGTCTAAAGTAATCGCCTGAGTGATTTGATATGGAACGTATTACGTAGTAATATTTATTGAATCAAAACCACTTTTACACCCGATGGCCACCGCCGACCTGGAGTTGACCGATGCTGCATTGCAGGCCGCCATGGCCGACGACATTGCCGAGCTGCGCAGCCGCTTCCCCGAAACCCGNGCGCTGTACCGCGAGGTCTGCGGCCTGCTGTTCTTCCGCTACGGCGTGACGCCCACCGCCAACAAGCTCTACAGCCTGGTGCGCAAGGGCAGCATGGGCACGCCCGCCGAGGTGCTGCAGTCGTTCTGGCAGGAACTGCGCGGGCGCACCCGCGTGACCATCGACCACCCGGACCTGCCGGAGGCGTTGAAGGACATCGCCGCCGAGGCCATCAAGACGATCTGGCAGGCCGCCAACGTAGCCGCCAGCCGCGAACTGGCTGCGCTACGGGCGGAAGCCCGCGACGCGGCGAATGCGGCCGAGGCCGAGCGCGATGCCGCGCGCGCCGAGACCGCGGCCGCGCGCGAAGACGCGCTGGCGCTCTCGGCCCAGCTGGGCGAGGCGCGCCAGGCGCAGGAGGCCGTGCAGGCCGAACTGGCGGGCGAGCGCCAGGCGCACGCCGCGACGCGGGCGCGATGGGAAGCGGGGCGGGTGGAGCTGGAGGCGGCGGGCCGCCAGCTGGCGGAACTGCGGTCCCAGTTCTCGACCGAGCTCGAGCTCGCGCGCGAGCAGGTGGCCATCGCGCAGGAGCGGGCCGAGGCCAGCGAGCGGCGCGCGCTGCGCGAACTCGACCAGGAGCGCACCGCGCGCCAGAAGAGCGAGCGCGCCACCGAAGAGCTACGTGCGGAGCTGGGGGCGGCGCGCGGCGAGGCCCGCGACGCGGCGGTGGCGCAGGCCGAGGCCCGGGCCCGGCTCGAAGCCCAGGTCGCGGCGCTCACTGAGCGGCTCACCGAGCGGCTCGCGGCCGCCGAGGCGGCGCAAGGCCGACAGACACTCGAGCTGGAGCGGCGGGGCACCGAGCTGGCGGCGGCCCAGCGCCGGGCCGAGCGCGCCGAGGCGGAAGCCGTGCTGGCGCGACAGTTGCTGGCAGAATTGCGCCTGCCGCGCGAGCGGGAACGGCGGCGAAAAACTGGCGGCCCGGCACCGATCGATAGCGAAGCACCCAATGAAAAGCCGGTCGACGAGCACGGGGCGCCTAGCGGCTCGAACCCGGAAGATGGCAGCGACAGCAGCGACAGCAACGACAACCCAAACGATGACAGTAAAAACTGAGCGGGCGGCGGCGATTCGCTGGATCCAGGACCAGATGGCCGACTATGACCTGACCATGGACGAACTGCGGGCGGCAGGGTGCTTTGATCCGCCGCCCCCACCGCCACCCCCGCCAGCGCCGCCGCCGGTGGTCTGCTACCGCAACGCCGCGGGGCAGAACTGGGACGGGACCGGCGAGATGCCGGACTGGCTGCGGCGGGCGGTCAATGCGGGGCAGAGCGTGGAGTTTTACCGGGTCGGATAGGCCCGCAGATTCGGCCCTCTGTCCAACGGCGATGTGACGAGGGCTAACCGACACAACCAACGACGACCCATCCATGAAAGTACGCGTTTCCACCCTGTTGTGGTTTGCCGCCATTGCTAGCGGCGGCATGCTGCCACCCACGCAGGCGCATGCCGGAGTGTTCGACGATGACCAGGCGCGCAGAACGGTCATCAACCTGCGCGACCAGTTCAACAGTTTCCAGGCGACTGCGACCCAGCGCATTGAGCAGAACAGCCGCACCACGCTCGACATGCAGAACCAGCTCGAAGGCTTACGCCAGGAACTGGCGCGGCTACGTGGCCAGAACGAAGTACTGCAGAACACGGTGGGGACGCTGCAGAAGCAGCAGAAGGACTACTACGCCGACCTGGATGCGCGCGTGAAGAAGCTCGAGCCGCAGCAGGCTTCAGTCGAAGACCGCCAAGGCACGTCGCAGCCGGGCGAGAAGCCCGAGTACGACGCCGCGCTCAAGCATTTCCAGGCGGGCAATTTCAAGAGCGCCGGGAATTCGTTCTCGTCGTTTATCAAGAAGTATCCGCGGAGCCCGTACCTGCCGCTGGCGCAGTACTGGCTCGGCAACTCGCTCTACGCGCAGCGCGACTATAAAGGGTCCACCTGGGTGCTGCACAAAATGATCGATGCCAACCCGACGCATCCCAAGGTGCCGGACGCCATGATCGCGGTCGCCAATAATCAGCTCGAGTCCGGCCAGAAGGATGCCGCGCGCAAAACGCTGGAACAGGTGGTGGCCAAGTATCCCGGTACCGAAGGCGCGCGTGCGGCGAACAACCGGTTGAAGGCGCTGAAGTAAGTGCGGGCGGCTTCCAGCCAGCCGCAGCACACGCCGAAGCCTGCCGGGATCTTCAGATTTTGACGAACCCTACATTTTTCGGAGTGTGGGGGTCAGCGATGACCCCGGTCCTACCGCTGGAATCCCGGTCAGGGGTCTGGCCATTCCCACTACCGGTACACCAGCACAGGGATCGCGCAATGCGTCAGCACCTTCTGCGTTTCGCTGCCCACCAGCAGTCCCTCAAGGCCGCGACGTCCATGCGATGCCATGAAAATCACATCGCATCCATGCCGGTTGGCGGCCTCGATAATCTCCTTGTACGGCGTCGTCGTGATCGCCGTATCAGTACTGCAGGCAACGCCAGCCGCCTGCGCGGCCGTCACGACCAGGTCGAGCCTCGCCCTTGCCTCGATCGCTGCATGCTCCTCGAATGCCTTGCGGGTCTGGTGGCCCGAGTCGGACGATGTGAGGAAGGGGTACTCATTCATGCAAGTGAACGCCGTGATCTTTGCGCCCATTGCCTTGGCAAACTCGATCGCAGCGGCAGCGGCCTTCCCAGAAAGGTCAGAACCGTCGGTGGGTACCAGTACGTGCTTGAACATGGCTTCGCCCTTATGTTGTCGGAACAGAATCCCGTGATTTTAGGATTCTTTCGCTGCTTTTGGAGCGTCGCATAGGCCTGCGAAGCGACTGTCGCGAACACAGACGAATCGTCCTGCAGAGGTCCTGCCGGTGCCAAACCGGAGAAAAACACCCCGTCGACATGTGTGCCGCCGGCGGGGTGAAACGCGCGGTGCGCTTGGGGGTAGGGCGCGCCGCACCTTTTCAGCCTAAAAACTTCTCATCTCACAATCTGCGGTGTTGACCGGCGGACCAGGGACTGGCTCGGTGTGAGCTGACAAGACCAAACAGCCTCCACGAAATCCCGGCGCGATTCGGCTTGGCCATGAGCCACGCGCATTTGCCGTTCATTGTGCGCCGCAATATACTGTTGCCGGTAGGGGGACGCGTCGCTCCCCTCGAAATTTGGGGGAGAGCCGCGGGGGTTGGCGCCTCACATGATCGTTGTATGGCTTTACCGGCCGCGCGGTCGATATAGTTCTCTTCGCGATGGCAAACGACCACATCTCCATGGCGACCATGCTGAAGGATTGTGTTCAAGGTTGGTTCAGCATGCTCTGAACAAGCACTGCAGCGCGTGGCGATCCCAGTCCAGTGACATAATCATAGCCGCCCGAAGCATAGCAAATGGTGCCGCAGCTGCCGTTGCTGCCAGTCGCGACATCATTGTAGGCGCTGCCATAGGCGTTCTTGCCAATGGCGTATAGGGTGTTGTAGCCGGCAGAAAGCGTGGGTTTTCCGGCGGCAACGCGCACGGAATTGGCAATTGCGAACAGGCCCGCCCATTGTGGTGCACCTGCGCTGGTACCGGCGACCTGGAACCAGCCTGACCTCCCCTGGTAATTGACAGAGTCATAGACGGCGAACCCTGTAGTGGGGTTACCGTTGTATGCGACATCCGGAATGCCGCGCTTTGCCGCATAAGGCAACGGCCACACCATCTGGCCATCCGGCTCGGGCTCATAGGCGCTAAGGCCGCCGCCACTTCCGCTCCACGCGGACTCGCCGATGTAGTTGCCGGCCAGATCCGCGTTAAGGGTAGTGCCTCCCACGGCGACGACGAATGCCGACGCAGCCGGGTATTCAGAACCGTAGCCACTATCCCCTGAGGAAGCCAGGAAAGTCACGCCACTGCTCTTGAAATGGCTGTCATAATTGGACTCGAGACTGAATTCTGTTGCGCCGAAACTCATGGAAACCGCCGATGCGCCGTTCTGCACCGCCATATCAACAGCATTCATCAGGTCGCCAAAGCTGCTGCTGGCTGCTTCAACCAGCAGGATCTGCGCTTTGGGGGCGATGGCGTGTGCCCACTCGACATCCATGGAAATTTCGAGGGACCAGCCGGCATCAGACCTCGGTTTGCTACCGCTTGCGTAGATTTTGCGGAAACAGCCGTTCGAAGTCGTGCACGGTGGCAGGCCGAAGGTGGAGCTGAATACCCCAAGATCCGACTCGATCCTCGGATGATCATAGGCATCGACAATGCCAATCACCATGCCTTCGCCCTGATTGGATATGTTGTCAAAACCATACGCACGCCGCACCCTAGCTGGTGTCAGACCGGTTGGCGCGGCAGTACTGATAGACGGCTTCACGTGAAAAGGCGGGCGTGCATGGCCCTGCAGAGGGCGCATGCCTTCGATATACGAAGCTGAATGGCCATCGGGCTCAGCCATCGCTGGAATTGCGAAGGCGCCGGACACGGCAAGCAGGATTGCCCACCCGATTTTTGGAACATTTGTCATTGTTTCCCCCCAGTTTTAGCGAAAGCGGTGCGGTCCTATGGGCAGTCTGAAGCTGCATGAGATTGCTAATCCAGACTGAAGTATTTCGCCACACAGCCAGTTTCTTCTGCGCGCTAGCAAACACTTCCCTGGAGAAATGGCGGGCGAACCGATCCGCCGAAGCGGGGGATAAGCTTCACGCCCACCAGGCTCTCCCGTAGCCGGTCGGCCATCTCGCGCAGCACGGTGTCGCTTGCGTTGTGCTCGAAGGTGTCGTTCACGACCTCGCATTCGTCCAGAAAGGTCAACGAAAATGACATGCAGTGTCCGGCCGGCGGCGCGGGCACGGGTCAGCGTCTTCTCGAACTCAGACTTGAACATGAGGCGGTTGTGCCGGCCGGCTCAGATCCGGCGTCTCCAACTCGTGTTGCAATGCGCGCTCGCGCAAAATTTCTGAGCGTTGGTTTGCTCAGCCATTTCGAGGGTGTCGTCTACCTCGATGCCGAGGTATCGGCCTGCGCTCTTACGTGAAAGGCTTTCAACCGCGTCGCACTACACGGGAAGGGGCAAGAGACGTAAGTTTCAAAGGAATCAATGCCATTCGCGGCGTGCGTAATGCTGATTGCCCCCAAGGCGAACATGCATGCGCTGTCCATACCAAGCGCCCAATTCGTGTGCCTGTCAATTTTTTAGCGTCTATTGTCAGATGCGGATTCAATCCTTTAACGACGCGCCCCGTCTAAAACTACGATTACCCGCCGGGTAACCCGTGTGTTGCCCGGGCGCGCTGACCTTCAAGCCTTGTCGTCGATTGGGACGTCTGCCGCTCAGGTCGCCATGGCGTGGCTGCCGGATGGCTTGAGTGTTGCTCCGAGCGGAATCTCGCCATGTTGCAGATAGCGCCACAAGGCGATCGCGAGACGGCGCGCGAGCGCGACGATGCCCATACGCCGCAAGCGCTTGCCAGCGCCTGCAAAGCGTTGGTTAAACCATAGGCTCAATTGGCTGGCCGGCTGGAAGCGCAACCAGCTCCACGCGAGTTCCACCATCAGCCACCGGGCTCGTTTGTTGCCAGCCTTGCTGATGCCTTGCTCGACTTCACGTGCCGCTTGAGTACGGCGTCGGCGCCAGGCCAAGGCAGCCAGCGACGTCCCGGCGGTTGTGAAACTGCCGCCAACCGAAGAGTTCTTTGACCAAGGACCACGCACGCAACTGTTTGCCAAGCTCAACGCCATCGCCAGGCGACTCAATGAACGTCCGCGCAAAACGCTAAACTTCGATACACCGGCTGAACGATTCCATCAAGCTGTTGCATCGACCGGTTGAATCCGCAAGGTTCAAGCGACGCTCTAGCGTCCGAATGGACCAGCAGGCCGACGACCGTAACTGGCCGGCAAGGGACCTCGACCCGCTAGTCTACTTGGTCGTATATTCCGGACCGTCCTCGGACATCCGGGACCTTTAGAACGCCCAGCTCCGGCGTAGCGACAGTGCCTTGGTTAATCTCGAATACTTCGGGACTGGCGGCGCCACCAAACCTTACAACCAGCAGGCCACCGCCAGCGGGGAGTACTTAACCGGCGCGGTATCTGCCAGCGTCACCTTGGCTATTCCAGGAAGACATAGTCCGCCCGATACGGCATGCGATTCTCCTGTCCCTCCTGTGTGCAGACCTGAGGGAGGGCTTGTCCGCCTAGCGTATTCAGCCGTTGCACGTAACGCGTCCTCGCAAGCAGGCCAGCTCCGCCGGTGCTCGTTGCCTGCAACAGCAAGAGTGGAATGCTGTCCGGCTCCTGAGCATTGGGCGTCTGTCGCAATACCTTGCCGGTCACCTTGCTGCCGTCAGGCGCTTCCCAGGTCGGCCCAGCGTAGTGTTTGACGACGAGTTGTCCGGCGTCATCCTTCAGGGTTGCTTCCGGGGCCGAAAAGCTCCATAACAACCGGCCGTCGTTCGCACGCTTGCACTGATAAATCTGTACACCGGATGCGTGCAGCACCGCGATCGTTCCACGCGCGTCGGTGGGTTGGAGTTCGGGCGGAGTCGATATCCTCGGTGTGGTACACGAAACGAGCACGCCTGCCATGCAGAGTACAGTGAGATTCGCTTTGCGAAAATGCCGAGAACCTTGCGACATTTGGCCTCCTTACCTTAGCACATGGGAGGATAGTACTTCCCGAGCCACGCTGCCAGTTGCGTCCGCGCGGGTCCGGACGGTGCCGGCCCGTGGGTGGAGCCCATCGGCGAACGAGTTCCGGCGCCCACATGCAAGAATCCGGCGGCTTGCTCTTCGGTAGCGGCGGTGGTGAGAGCGCTGGCACGGGCGCTTCTGGCCCAAGAAGGGGTCTTGGCCTGGGCTATAGGGGCGTCTCTCGTTTCGACCCATCTCTGCCGTCCAGCGACTCAACTCTGAGCGGCCGGAGTGGCCGGAGTGGCCGGAGTGGCCGAATTGCTGCCTTCGCCCAGCACCAAGCTACGGCGGCCTTCCACCCAACTACGGTTGGCCGATCAAACGCGACAGCAGTTTGTTATGCCGCGAAAGTAATCACGGGCGCCAGACGGTTGATGAGCCAATCCCCACCGTCATTGCATACCAACTCGCATTCCGCGTCGGCTAGCATGGCCGGTATCGCCGGACCCACGGGCAGCGTTGGCGGTGCATTCTTGTCGGAACGATAGACGCTCAAACTGAATGCTGCCTTAGCCATGGGTCCACTATGTTCAAAGACAACAAAATTGGTGACATAGTGTCGCGTAAACAATGTCGCGGACCGCTGGTTGAGGGAAGCAAGGATCTGTTGTTGCCCATGGAGTGCATTACCGGCCCGTTCCCAGACGCCGTCGGGCGTGAAGTACTTGGAGGCACCTGAATAATCGCTGCGGTCCAAAGCGTGGTACATCCGCATTACGGTTTGCCCGGCGGCAATGACAAGGGACAAGCTCTCTGTATCGTTCATGGTTTCCATTACCTTGAAATGTGTCGCCGGTAGCGCACCTCCACTCGGAAATGCGCCCGGCTGGTACGGACGAGTATGTGGCGCGAAACCATAGCATTGCGCAAACGAACACACTCCCTGAAGTGAGTGCTCTTGTGGCCCGAGGTTTCTAGTGGTTCCTCGCAGAAGTCGGCATGACCATCGCGTCTCCCTCGATGACGGGGTCGTAGGTGAACTTACCGGTTTGTCCGTACAGCTTGCGAATGTCGATCACGTCCGGGCCCACAGTGCCCTTGTAGATCGGCAGATCAGCGCTGGGGGAACCATCGGAGAACGATAGCGTGGCTTTCACTTCGGACGGGGTCATCTCTATTCCTCTACAGAAAACTGGTCATTGCAGGAAGACCATACCGGACACAGCGGACGTGACCAATGGTCCGGGAGAAACTTCGGGGATATGGCCGCTAGGACAGCCTTCGGCCAAGCGTCTCCGGCACCATCTTCAGCCCGAGCAGCGAAACCAGACCGCAGCCCATCAGGTAGAACGCCGGTGCATTGGGGCTGCCGGTCAGGTGGATCAGTACGGTCGAGAACAGCTGGGCGAAGCCGCCGAACACCGCGATGGCCATGTAGTACGTCACGGCCATGCCGGTGGCGCGCAGGCGCTGTGGCAGCACCTCGCTGACGAGCACCAGCGTGGCGGGCGAGGTCATCGCCATCGGGATCGCCAGGCAGCCGACCACCACCAGCAGGCAGGTCAGGGACGGGAAGGCATTGATCACGACGAAGGCCGGGTATGCCATGACCAGCAGTGCCAGGCGCGACCACCACACGATGGTGCGGCGCCCGAACCGGTCGCTCATCCGGCCGGCGATGGGGCCGAAGATCACCATCATGCCCGCCGCGACAAAGCCGGCCCAGACCGCGTCGCCGCGCGGGATGTTGAGCTGGAAGGTGGCGTAGTTGGGCAGGTAGTAGGCGATCAGGTGCACGGCGGCGGCCAGGCCGGTCATCAGCAGCACGCTGGCCACCAGTTCGCGCCAGTGCTGGCGCATCAGTTGCCAGCCGCCGGCAGCGGCCTTCTTGCGCGCGGGCGGCTCCAGCGTTTCTTCCAGGCGGCGGCGAATGACCTGGCCGACCGGGATCACCAGGATCCCGATCAGGAAGGCCACGCGCCAGCCCCAGTGCTCCAGGGCAGCCGGGCTCAGGGAATGGCTGAGCGTAAGGGCCACCAGTGCGGCAAAGACGGCGGCGATGCCCTGGCTGGCGGTCTGCCAGCTCGTGTAGAAGCCACGCGAACGTTCGTCCGCGTACTCCATCAGCATGGCGGTGGCCGAACCCATCTCGCCGCCGATCGCGAAGCCCTGCACCAGCCGGGCCAGGATCATCAGGACCGGGGCGAGAATGCCGATCTGCGCATAAGGCGGCGTCACCACCAGGATCAGCGCGCTGAACGCCATCAGCCACATCGACAGCAGCACCGCCGGCTTGCGGCCGCGGCGGTCGGCATAGGCGCCGATCACCAGCCCGCCGAGCGGGCGCATCAGGTAGCCCGCGCCGAACGTGCCGAAGGACAGCAGCAGCTGGCCAAACGGATTGCCCACGGGAAAGTAGAGCGGAATGATCAGCGTGGCGAAGAAGTTGTAGACGCCGGAGTCATACAGCTCCAGCGCGCCGCCGATGGTGATGGCCGTAATGGCCGACGCCTTCGACATGGGTTTCTTCTGGTCCGCGTCCTGGCTGGATACCGGCAGGTTCGTCGGTGCGGCCATGGTGGTGGGGTCGAGGGGCATTGCGAGTCTCCTGGCGCGGCAGTCCGGTGAGCCATGTGTGGCTGCCGCTTTTCTACATCTGAAATCTGAATTCGACGGGGCCTCATGCGGCACCGTGCACGTGTCCGTGTTCCAGCTCGCCTATTCGGCCTGGAGTCCCGCGCGCGTGACGGCGAGCGGCCATACTTTCTGTTCAGCCTCGATAAGGCTGGCGAATGCCTGCGGCGTACTGCCAACCGGCTCGAAGCCCTGGCTTGTCAGCCGCTGGCGTACCGCCGGCTTGCCTACCGCGCTCGTCAGCGCCTGGCTCAGCCTGGCAATGACCTGCGGCGGCGTGCCCGCGGGCGCGACCAGGCCGTACCATTCAGTGGTATCGATGCCCGCCACGCCGGCTTCGGCAAGCGTCGGTACGTCCGGCAACTGCGGCAGCCGGTGCTTGCTGACCACCGCGAGCGCCTTGATCTGCCCGGAACGGAGCAGCGGCTCCGCCACCGGCAGGCCCGGGAACATGAGTTGCACATGGCCGCCGACCACGTCGGCCAGCGCCGGTGGGGCGCCTTTGTAGGGCGCGTGCACGATGTCCACGCCGGCCTGCCGCTTGAACGATTCGCCAATCAGGTGAAGCTGCGTGCCCGGACCCGAAGAGGCGTAGCTGTAGTGCCCTGGCCGGGCTTTGGCCTTCGCCACCAGATCCTGTACCGAACTGGCCACGGCCGGATTGACCACCATGACGTAGTTCAGGCTGACGAGCTGGCCGATCGGCGTGAACTCGCGCGACAGGTCCACTGTGGCACCGCCGGACAGGCTGCGGTTGATGATCATCGGAGTGGTCGCCACCAGCAGGGTGTATCCGTCCGGAGCCGCCTTCGCTGCCGCGGCCGCGCCAATGTTGCCGGCCGCGCCGGGGCGGTTTTCCACCACTACGGGCTGGCCCAGGCCGACGGTGAGCTGCTCGGCCACCACGCGCGTGGCCATGTCTACGCTTCCACCTGCGGGCCAGGGCACAATGAGCCGCACAGCGTGATTCGGGTAGGTACCCTGTGCCCAGGCCCCCGTCATCATGGCCGCCAGCCCGATCGCGCCAAGCATCTTCTGCTTGCTTTGCGTCTGGGATTTCACAACCTGTCTCCTTTGCTGCTTGATTGCGCCCCGCCGGGCTGGCGGGGCGGCCATGCGTCATTCCAGCCGGAATCCCGTCTGCTTGATGGCCAGCGCCCATTTCTTCTGCTCGGCTGCCATGAAGGTCGCGAACCGGTCGGGCGAGCTGCTGCTGGCCGGCTCATACCCCTTGCTGGCCAGCTGCTGGCGCACGCCGGGCGCATTGAGCGCCTTCTCGATCTCCTTGCCCAGCAGCGCAACGATGTCCTTCGGCGTGCCGGCCGGGGCTACCAGTCCGTACCATTCGCTCGCCTCGATGCCGGGGAAGCCGGCCTCAGCCATGGTCGGAATCTCCGGGAACAAGGGCAGGCGCTCCTTGCTTGCCACCGCAATGCCCTTGAGCTGGCCGCCCTTCACGAACGGCATCACCGCCGGCACGCCGTGGAACATCATGTGGATATGGCCGCCGACCATGTCGGTGAGCGCCTGCGGGCCGCCCTTGTAAGGGGCATGGACGATATCGACGCGGGCCATGTCCTTGAAGACCTCGCTGACCACGTTCTGCTGCGTACCCGGGCCTACCGATGCGTAGCTGAGCTTGCCGGGCTCGGCCTTGGCACGAGCGACGAGTTCTTTGACCGTGCCGGCGACGGAGGGATTGACCACCAGCATG
Source organism: Cupriavidus sp. UYPR2.512 (assembly GCF_000379565.1). Taxonomy (NCBI): domain Bacteria; kingdom Pseudomonadati; phylum Pseudomonadota; class Betaproteobacteria; order Burkholderiales; family Burkholderiaceae; genus Cupriavidus; species Cupriavidus sp. UYPR2.512. The sequence goes on from NZ_KB903154.1 coordinate 15,807, forward strand.
TAAGGTGAGCTCGCCATCAACCCGAGCGGCGCGAAGTCCTTGCCCAGGTCAAACGGCAGGTTTTTCTGCAGGCTCGCATTGATGGCCATCGGCGCGCTGGCGACCAGAAGCGTGTAGCCATCGGGAGTGGCCTTGGACGCCGCGCCGGCGCCGATATTGCCGGTCGCGCCGGGACGGTTGTCGACCACGAACTGCTGGCCCAGGCTGGCGGTCAGCTTCTCGGCCACGGTCCGGGTGACGGTGTCGACACCACCGCCTGCCGGCCAGGGCACGATGATGCGGACCGGGTGGTTCGGGTAGCCGCCCTGGGCCAGGGCGCTAGCGGCACAGGCGGCAAGCGCAATCGCGCCCAGGGTACGGCCGGCACGGTGCAGTCCGGATTTCATGACTTGTCTCCTCATTGTTGTCTGGTGGTCCCCGCGCCGCCGTGCAACGGGCCCTCTCTTACGCCAGTCTGGTTCAGGCGGCCACGGTCGGCTGGATCTTCTCGTTGCGGGCGTCGTTGCTTTTCCACTGCACAATCAGGCGTTCCCAGCGCGCGCCGGTGGCGGCGAGGTTGCGTGCCTTGACGTGCCCGTAGCCACGGATGTCCATCGGCAGCCGCGCGATCTCCAGCGCCAGGTCCAGGGTCTGCGCGGACAACTTCGGCAGCAGCGCTTCGACGCAGTCGCGGTACTTCGCGATCAGCGCGCGCTCTTCGCGGCGCTCGGCGGTGTAGCCGAACGGATCGAGCGCGGTGCCGCGCAGGCCCTTGAAGCGGGCCAGCACCGCGAACGCCTTGCGCACCCAGGGACCATAGGCAGCCTTGACCGGTACGCCGTCCTGATTCTTCTTGGCGAACAGCGGCGGCGCCAGGTGGTGCACCAGGCGGAAGTCGCCTTCGAACATCGACTCGATCTGCTTGCGGAACGCGGCGTCGGTGTGCAAGCGCGCCACCTCGTACTCGTCCTTGTAGGCCATCAGCTTGAACAGCGAGCGCGCCACGGCTTCGGTGAGGCGCGTGCTGCCCGTGACCGACTCGGCGACTCTGACGCGCTCGACGAAGCTCGCGTACTGCGCGGCGTAGGCGCGGTTCTGGTAGCCGGTCAGGAACTCGACATGCCGGGCGTGCAGGTCGTCCAGCGACGGCTTGCGCACGAACTGGACCACCTGTGCATTGGCGGCGCTCACCGGCACGCGCGACATGTCGTGCGCGCACATCCGGCCCCATTCAAACGCGGCCTTATTGCTATCGATCTGGACGCCGTTGAGCTCGATGGCGCGCATGATCGCGGCATGCGACAGCGGCACGCGGCCCTTTTGCCACGCGTAGCCGAGCATCATCAGGTTCGCGTAGATCGACTGGCCCATCACCTGCTTCGCCACCTGCTCGGCATTGAAGCTGCCGAGCTGGCCGTTGCCGACGGCCTGCGCGATACGGCCCACGGCTTCCTCGGTCTGCGGGTTCCAGTCCGGGTTGCGGACAAAGGCGGCGGTCGGGGTCACATGGCTGTTGAGCACGACATAAGTACGCTGCGGCGACATGGCGGCAATCGTTGCCTTGCTGGCTGCCACCACCGTGTCGCACGCGATCACGAGATCCGCCATGGCCATGTCGACGCGGCTGGCATGCAGCGCATCTGGGCTCGCGGCGATCTGGATGTGGCTCCAGGTGGAACCGCCCATTTGCGCCATGCCGGTGGCGTCCTGCGTGATGACGCCCTTGCCTTCGAGATGCGCGGCCATGCCCAGCACGCCGCCGATGGTCACGATGCCGGTGCCGCCGATGCCGGCCACGACAATGCGGGCCGCTTCCGGCAGCGCGGGCAGCGGGATGTCGGTCGGCACCGGCTGGGTCTTGCCGCCCGTCGACGGCTTCCTGAGCGCGCCGCCCTCAACGGTGACGAAGCTCGGGCAGAAGCCCTTGGTGCACGAGAAATCCTTGTTGCAGGTGTCCTGGTTCACCTTGCGCTTGCGGCCGAATTCGGTCTCCACCGGTTGCACGGCCAGGCAGTTGCTCTCCACCGAGCAGTCGCCGCAGCCTTCGCACACCAGCTCGTTGATGACCACGCGCTTGTCAGGATCGGCCATGGTGCCGCGCTTGCGCTCGCGGCGCTTCTTGGTGGCGCAGGCCTGGTCGTAGATGATCACGGTCACGCCGGACACCTCGCGCAGCTCGCGCTGCACGGTATCGAGCTCGTCGCGATGGCGCACGGTGACGCCCGCCGCCAGGTTGGCGACGCCCTTGTACTTTTCCGGCTCGTCGGTGACCACCACGATCTGCCTGGCGCCTTCGGCGGCCAGTTCGCGCGACATGGCCGGGACGTCGAGCTGCCCGTCAACCGGCTGGCCGCCGGTCATGGCCACGGCGCTGTTGAACAGGATCTTGTAGGTCATGTTCACGCCGGCGTGGATCGACTGGCGCACCGCAAGCAGGCCGGAATGGTTGTACGTGCCGTCGCCCAGGTTGGCGAACATGTGCGTGCGCTTGCTGAACGCCGACTGGCCCATCCAGTGCACGCCTTCACCGCCCATCTGCGACCACGACGTGGTCGAGCGGTCCATCCACACCACCATGCCGTGGCAGCCGATGCCGGCCGTCGCGACGGAACCTTCCGGCACTTTTGTGCTGGTGTTGTGCGGGCAGCCCGGGCAGAACCAGGGCAGGCGGTCGGTGCCGCGCGAATCGCCCTGCGCGGTGGCGCGTTCCTTGGCCTCGATCTCCTTCAGGCGCACGTCCATGCGCGCGGCCACGTCCGCGGGCACGCCCAGTGCCTTGAGACGCTGCGCGATGGCCTTGGCCACCAGTGCCGGCGACAGGTCGGCCTTGGCGCGCAGCAGCCAGTCTTCGGCCGGCCGCGCGTGGCTCCATTCGCCGCCCACGCCTTCGGTGTGGTGGTACTTGCCGAACACGGCCGGGCGGGCCTGCTCGGGATAGTGGTACAGCTCGTCCTTAAGCTGCTGCTCGATGAGCGGGCGCTTTTCCTCCACCACCAGCACTTCGCGCAGGCCATGCGCGAACTCGCGCACGCTGAGCGATTCCAGCGGCCACACCACGCTGACCTTGTGGACCCGGATGCCGAGCGCGCGGCAGGCGGCGTCATCGAGCCCGAGGTCGAGCAGCGCCTGGCGCGTATCGCTGTAGGCCTTGCCGCTGGCGATGATGCCGAACCGGTCGTTCGGGCCTTCGACCACGTTGCGGTTCAGGCGGTTGGCGCGCACATAGGCGAGTGCCGCGGGCCACTTGAACTCCATCATGCGCGCCTCGGCCGCCAGCGGGTCGTCCGGCCAGCGGATATGCAGGCCGCCCTCGGGCATGCCGAAGTCTTCCGGCAGCAGGATACTGACGCGGTCCGAATCTGTGATGACCGATGAGCCCGATTCCACCACCTCCTGCACGGTCTTCATGCCGGCCCACAGGCCACTGAAGCGGCTCATGGCGAAGGCGTGCACGCCCAGGTCCAGGATGTCCTGCACATTCGACGGGAAGAACACCGGCAGGCCGCAGGCGATGAAGGTGTGGTCGCTCTGGTGCGCCAGCGTGCTGCTCTTGGACACGTGGTCGTCGCCGGCCAGCGCGATCACGCCGCCAAGGCTCGACGTACCCGCCAGGTTGGCGTGCTTGAGTGCATCGCCGCTGCGGTCGACGCCGGGGCCCTTGCCATACCAGATGCCGAACACGCCGTCGTACTTCTTGCTGTCCGCATCGAAGTCCAGTTGCTGCGATCCCCACACCGCCGTGACGCCAAGCTCTTCGTTGACGCCGGGCTTGAACACGACGTGGTTGTCGGCGAGGTATTTCTTCGCCTGCCACATGGCCTGGTCATAGTTGCCGAGCGGCGAGCCGCGGTAGCCGGAAATGAATGCCGCGGTGTTGTGGCCAGCCATGGCGTCGCGCCGGCGTTGCAGCAGCGGCAGGCGCACCAGCGCCTGCACGCCGCTCATGTAGGCACGTCCGGATTCGAGCGCGTACTTGTCGTCGATCGAAACGGCTTCCATGGCCTGCCGGGCCGCGTCGGGGAGAATTGGAGCGTTCATGGGGCGGATTCAGCCTGTGTGTTTGTGGGGTAGGGGGACGGCCAGCGTCTGCCGGTAGCCCGGATATCTGCAATGTCTGTGCGGTGGGGTCAGGCCGAAAGCGGGATTGGAAGCGGGATGCCCAGTTGCTGGCCCAGTGCGCCCAGTTCACGGGTGATGGCATCGGGCAGCGCGATGCCGTGTTCGCGCCCTTCGCGTTCCAGCGTGTCGCCGCGGTGGCCGGGAAGCCTTGCATCCCCGCCGCCGGCAGCCAGGTAGTTGCCAGTCCACTGCACCATGTAGTCGGCGAAGACGCCCTGGCCGGAAAAGGCCTCGGGCTTGACCAGCCAGACAAAGCCTCCCTGGCGGCCGACTGCGCCGCCGCTGCCGACGTGGTTGCGCTCCGGCGTGAGCGACTGGGCCGTGGCGGCCAGCGCACCTGCCAGGCACTCCACCATCATGGCGATGCCAATGCCCTTGTGGCCGCCCGTGGGCAGCAGCGAGCCGGCAAGCGCGCGTTGCGCATCGGTGGTCGGATGGCCGTCGGCGTCGAGTGCCCAGCCTTCGGGAATGGATTTGCCCTCACGAGCGGAAAGCAGAATGTGACCGCGTGCGGCCACGCTGCAGGCCACGTCGAACACGATCGGTGCATGGCCCGGCAGAGGGCAGCCGAAGGCGATGGGATTGTGGCCGATGGCAGGGCCGGAGAAGCCTTCCATGCCGAGCACCGGCGGCGTGCGCTGTCCGACCATGCAGAACGCGCCTGCCTCCGCCGCCAGCAGGGCATGGATGCCGAGCGCGCCGAGGTGGCCGCACGACCGCACCGCGACCAGCACCGATGCGCTCGATCCCAGCGCCTCCAGGCCAAGCCGCACTGCATGCGGCCCGGCGACCTGGCCCATGGCGCCGTCGGCGTCCAGCACGATGCCGCCGGCGAAGGCGCGGTGCGACATCGTCGCGCGCGGATTGAAGTCACCGGCGCGCAGGCGGTCGACGTAGGACGGCACGCGCGTCATGCCATGCGTCTTGTAGCCGCGCAACTCGCTGCGCACGAGCGCTGTGGCAGCCTCGACGGCATGCTCGGGCGCCACGCCGCACGATTCGAATACGGCCGACGTCCATTGCTCCAGGCTGTGCACATTGCATCGGGTCGTCATGAAGATTTCTCCCGCACGATCATCAGCCGCTCGGAGAACGGCGCGGCGTAGACCGACTGGTAGTAGAGCGGCTGGTCGCGCAGCGTGTAGCCGCGCATTTCCATGATGAAGGCCGGCGCCTCGGGATCGAGTGCGAGTTCGCGCGCGGCCGTTGCCGGCGGCGGGCCGAAGCGGATCCACTGGTCCACGCGCAGCGTCGGCAGCGACAGGCGCTGGCCGATCAGTTCGCGCAGATTCTTCTCCAGCGCCTCGCGGTCCAGGCCGCCCAGTTGCGCAAAATCTTCCTCACGCAGCCAGAATTCGCTGTAAAGGTCGAAGCGCCCGCCGACGTTGATCACGCGCTCGATGCGCACGTAGCCGTCACCGGCAAGGAACTCCGACCAGGGGCCCTTGCGCTTGATGCGCTTGACCGAGCGCGCGTGCACATACGATGGCAGTTCGTTGCCGCCTTCGTCGCGAAAGCGCAGGTAACGGACATCGGCCGGCGCCACGCGCGTGCCGGATACGAACGTGCCGCGGCCTTGTTCGCGTGTGATCAGTCCCGAGTGCGTCAGCCGGATCAGCGCTTTCTGAATGGTGCCGACGCTTACGCCATGCATGGCGGCCAGCTCGCCTTCCGACGGCAGGCGGTCGCCCTCGCGCAGGTCACCAGATTCGATGGAGCGGATGATCGCGTCGGAGACGCTGTTCAGTTTGGTCATGGTTGCTCAGAGGCTCTGTGCGAATCGACTGATGGCGGTCTCCCGGACATCGAGCACCTCGCTGGTCAGCTGCGTGCCCGATGCGATATCCATCGCATAGGCATACAACTGCTCGCCGAGGTCGGAGATCTTTTCTCCGTGCTGCAGGACGCCGCTGACGTCGAAATCAATGTTGTCGGCCATAGTCTGCAGAGTATTGACGTTGCCGCACACCTTGACGGTCGGTGCCACCATGCTGCCGATCGGGTTGCCTACCCCCGTGCCGAAGAAGGTGAGTTGGCATCCGCCAGCAGCAAGCGCTGTCAGATTTTCCACTGCCGCGGCCGGTGCGTCCATGAAATGCAGGCCCGGCTTGCACGGTGCCTCGCCGTAGCGCAACACGCCAACCAGCGGCGTGCTGCCAGCCTTGGCCATGGCGCCCAGCGCCTTTTCCTCGACTGTAGTGAGACCGCCACGCTTGTTGTCGGGGGAAGGCTGGTCTTCGCGCATGTCGACGCCGCGCGAGATCGCCAGGTTTTCCATGTTGCGCACTGCGGTGACAAAGGCCTCGCGCACCCGACCGTCGGCGGCGCGTTCGGCGAACAGATGATCGGCGCCGATGAACTCCGAGGTCTCCGAGATGATGACGGTGCCACCTTCGGCGATGACCATGTCCGCCATGCGACCGATGACCGGATTGCAGCTCAGGCCCGAGGTGGTATCCGATCCGCCGCATTCCACACCGATCACCAGCGACGACACGGGGCAGGGCACGCGGCGCGCACGCGACGCGGCCAGCGACAGCCGAGCCGCCTTGCGCGTGCCTTCGGCGATGCAGTCGACGGTGCCGTTGGGCTGCAAGTGGACCCGCTCGACCGGCTTGCCGGTGGCCTGGATGCGGCGCGCCACCTCTTCCGTGGACGACGGCTCCAGCCCTACCAGCAGTACTGCGGCGATATTGGGATTGCGGCCCAGGCCGGCCAGCGATTCGAACGCGAAATCGAGGTCGGCGCCGAACTGCCCGCGCACGAACAGCGTGGTGACCGGGATGCAGCCGCCCACGGTGCGCGCAATGGTGCGCGTGACCGGGTTGCAGTTGTCCATGACCGAGACCACGGCGACCCAGTTGCGCACGCCGACCGCGCCGTTTTCGCGCGGGTATCCGAGAAAGGTGGTTGGCATCTGTCTTAGCCCTTGTGCAGGTCGCCGCGCGCACGCGCCGACTCGATGTTGTGAACGTGCATGTGTTCGCCGGCACGGATCGCTTGGCTGGCGCGGCCGATGATCTGGCCGTACTTGCGGATTTCCTGGCCCGGCGAGGTGTCGGCGACACACACCTTGTGGCCAAACGGAACCTCCTGCAGCAGGACCAGCTTTCCCGTCCGCTCGCCTTCCAGGGCGCAGGCGTCACCGGCATGGCCGGCATCCAGCAGGGTGGCCACATTGTCGGCTGGGTTCAGAACGATGGCTCGAGGCATTGATCAATTCCTGTATAGGTGTTGAGATGCAATGTAGAGAATGGCGCCGCGCCTAGTCAAGAAAAAACAAGCTTCCCCCCGAGAAAACCACTACTCTTACGTATAAGTCCTATATAGAAGTGGTTGACATGGGCACTGCGCGTGTCTATCGTCATGACAACGGCGCCGCTGTTAGCGGCACCGGATCAACAGGAGGAGGCAGGCATGAAGGTGGCATCACACCTGGGGAAGATTGCGAAGCTGCAGGCACTGCGCGAACGCCTCGATCCGCTACAGGATTTCGAACTGTGGTTCTGGGCCGGCATGACGGCGGGAACCCATGCGGTCAATGCAGCACTGCACCAGGCAGGGATCACGCTCGACGACGACATGTTCCCGACGCAGCCCGGGGTTTATCTGGTGCCGCAGCCCGACGGCAACCTGAAGTCGGCATTCCGGCCGCTCGGCGACGTGCTGCATGTCGGCCGTCCCAAAGTGGAAGCGCCGGTGCCCGCGGACATTGCTGCGATGATGGAAGACATGGAGCGGATCGAGCACTACCGCGATCCGTGCCTGCGCGAAGGCCTGGTGCCGACGCAGGTCATTGTGCAGCACTGCGACGCGGCGCTGCAGCGTTGCCTGGGCCTGCTGTCAGAGCGCATGGAAGGAGGCGCACATGGACATTGAAGGACACGTGGCGCTTGCGCGCCGCATCGAGTCGTCCCTGCAGAAATGCGGGGAGGCCGACTACGAGATGACCATCGAGGCCGCGATGCTGGCCGGCACGCACTGGCTGAACGCGCTGCTGCACAAGCTTGATGCCACGCCGCCGCAGCAGGACGTATTTCACAGCTACCTGCTGACCGTCAATGAATTCCGGCGGCTCGCGGTGGCGGCGGAAAAGCCGCTTGCAGCGCTCGCGGCGATCGAGGACAGCCGCGCGCCGTTCGTGCGGGGCTGTCACGCTGGCGGCGAGGCCGCGGCCGAACGCGCGCTGGCGCTGCTTTCGCAGATCCGGGCGGCGGCGCTTGGCGCCATGTGAACCGGCAGCGCGTGAGTCACAGACCGATCAACGCAGACCGATCAAGAGACAACGACAGAGTCAGACAAGGAGCCAACAGTGAAGGCAGTCCGTGTAGTACCAGGCCCCGAGGGCGGCAAGGTTGAGGTGCAGGATATTCCCGTTCCCGTCGCGGGACCGGGCCAGGTGCTGGTCAGGGTGCGTGCGTCAGGCCTGAACCGCGGGGAAATCAACCAGGCGAAGGAGCTGCGTACCGGCAACACCATCACCACCGGCGTCGAGTTCGCCGGAGAGGTCGCCGACATCGGCGAAGGCGTGAACGGCTGGCGCAAGGGCGACCGCGTCATGGGCCACGGCCGCGGCTGCCAGGCCGAATTTGTGGTCGCCGATCCGATGGCGCTGATCGCGGTGCCGGACGGCATGTCGTGGATCGACGCGGCGGCGTTCCCCAATGTATTCATCACCGCGCACGACGCGCTGGTGGTCAATGGGCAGCTCAAGGCTGGCGAGTCGGTGCTGGTCAACGGCGCCTCGGGCGGGGTGGCGATGGCCGCGATCCAGATCGCTTCGCTGATGGGCGCAAAGCCTGTCATGGCGTCTTCGCGTTCGGCGGCCAAGCTGGACAAGATCAGCCAGTTCGGCGTGGACGTCGGCATCGATTCATCGAAGGACGACCAGGTCGACGCGGTCATGGCGGCGACCGGCAATAAGGGCGTCGACATCATCATCGACACGGTCGGGGGCCCGGTCTTCGAAGCCAATATGAAGAGCCTCGCCGTCAAGGGGCGCCTGGTGAACATCGCGCGCCTCGGTTCTGCCACGGCCCAGATCGACCTGTCGACGCTGTGGCTCAAGCGCCTGCAGCTGATCGGCGTGACCTTCCGCACCCGTACCGAGCAGGAGCGGCTGGAGTGCATCCAGTCCTGCGCGCGCGACATGCTGCCCTTCCTGCGCGCCGGCCGCGTACGGTTGCCGATCGACCGCACCTTTGCCATGACCGATATCCACGCGGCACATGAGTACATGAAGCAAGACCAGCACGTCGGCAAGATCGTGCTGCTGGTCGACTGAACCATCCAAAAAAACGAGGAGACATGATGACGATTCAGATCAAGCCGCTGACCGGATCCGTCGGCGCGGCCGTGACCGGCGTAGACCTGAACCAGCCGTTCGATGACGCGGCGTTCGCGATCCTGCATGACGCCTTCCTGAAGCACGGCGTGCTGGTGTTCCGCGGCCAGCACCTGCAGCCCGCCGCGCAGGTAGCGTTCGCCCGGCGCTGGGGCAAGCCCGTGCAGGGCAATCCGCTGCTCAAGGGCCTGACCGAGTTTCCGGAGCTGGCCCAGGTCACCAAGATCCCGAAGGAGACCGCTTCAACCGAAGCCTGGCATTCCGACTCGATCTATACCGAGGTGCCGCCGAAGATCTCCATCCTGTCGGCGGTAACGATCCCGGTTGGCGGCGACACGATGTGGTGCAATCAGTACGCCTCGTACGAGCGGCTGTCGCCCGCGATGCAACGCATGATCGAAGGGCTGCGCGCGCGCTTCACGGGCGCCCGCCTGGCAAAGATGACGGGCTCGGACAAAGTGCCTTCGGCCGTGCACCCGATCGTGCGCACGCACCCCGAGACCGGACGCAAGGCGCTCTATGTTGGCCACCCGGACACGGCGCAGTGCATTGAAGGCATGACCGAGGCGGAAAGCCGTCCGCTGCTCGACTTCCTGTACGAGCACTCGGTCACCCCGGACAACGTCTACCGCCACATGTGGCAGGAGGGCGATGTGCTGATGTGGGACAACCGCTGCACCATGCACTACGCCGTCCATGACTACGGCAATGCCGAGCGCGTGCTCAACCGCGTGACGCTCGAAGGCGAAGTGCCCCGCTGAGCGGCACCACCTTACCGGTACCGCCTCGGCCGCTGTTGGCCGGTGGCGCTGCCCCGCGCATCGCGACCCGCACGGCACGGCGCGGTTCACAGGAGAGTGAAGCATGCAGATAGGAATCCCGACTGAGATCCGGGCGGGGGAGGCGCGCGTCGCCGCCACGCCAGAGACGGTCAAGAAGTACGTCGCACAAGGCCATCAGGTCGTGGTGCAGGCGGGTGCCGGCGTACGGGCCAGCCAGCCGGATGCGGCCTATGAGGCCGCCGGCGCACGGATTGGCAGCGCCGCCGATGCGCTCGGCGCGCCACTGGTGCTGAAGGTGCGCGCGCCCGAGATCACCGAGCTGGCGCACATGAAGCCGGGCGCGGTGCTAGTGGGCATGCTCAACCCGTTCGATACCGAGAACAACGCGCGTATGATCGCCGCCGGCATCACCGCGTTTGCGCTTGAAGCTGCGCCGCGCACCACACGTGCACAGAGCATGGACGTGCTGTCCTCGCAGGCCAACATCGCCGGCTACAAGGCCGTGCTGGTCGCTGCTCATCACTACCAGCGCTTCATGCCGATGCTGATGACGGCCGCCGGCACCGTCAAGGCAGCACGCGTGCTGATCCTCGGCGCCGGCGTGGCGGGCCTGCAGGCCATCGCCACGGCCAAGCGCCTCGGCGCGGTGATCGAGGCCTCGGACGTGCGCCCCGCCGTGAAGGAGCAGATCGAATCGCTGGGCGGCAAGTTCCTCGACGTACCGTTCGTCACCGATGAAGAGCGCGAGATTGCGCAGGGCGTGGGCGGCTATGCCCGTCCGATGCCGCCAGACTGGATGAAGCGCCAGGCCGAGCTGGTGCATCAGCGCGCTATCCAGGCCGACATCGTCATCACCACCGCGCTGATCCCGGGCCGCAAGGCGCCGGTGCTGCTGCACGAGGCGACCGTGCAGCAGATGAAGCCCGGTTCGGTGGTGGTCGACCTGGCCGCTGCGCAGGGCGGGAACTGCCCGCTGACGGTGGCCGATGAGGTGGTCGAGCGCCACGGCGTGACCTTCGTGGGCCATACGAATCTCGCCGGCATGGTCGCGGCCGATGCTTCGGCCCTATACGCGCGCAACGTGCTGGACTTCCTTAAGCTGGTCATCGACAAGGAAGGCCAGTTCATGCTGAACCTCGAAGACGACATCGTCGCCGCCTGCCTGATGACGCGGCGCGAAGAAGAGGCCCTGGCCTGTTAAGGAGAGATCGATGGAAATGGTGAACCACACGGTGATCAACCTGATCATCTTCGTCCTGGCCATCTACGTGGGCTACCACGTAGTCTGGACCGTCACGCCCGCCTTGCATACGCCACTGATGGCCGTGACCAATGCGATCTCGGCCATCATCATCGTCGGCGCCATGCTGGCGGCCGGCCTGACCGAAGGCGGCGTCGGCCGCGCGATGGGTACGCTGGCCGTGGCCCTGGCTGCGGTCAATGTGTTCGGCGGCTTCCTGGTCACGCAGCGCATGCTCGAGATGTTCCGCAAGAAGGCGCCCAAGGCGCGGGCCGAGGCGAAGGCGCCGGCGCATGCCGGTGGCGAACTCGTGGAGATGCCGCGATGAATGCCCTGTCCATGAATACGGTGACGCTGTTTTACCTGGGTGCGTCGGCCTGCTTCATCCAGGCCTTGAAGGGCCTCTCGCATCCCGCTTCGGCCCGCAAGGGCAATGCCTTCGGCATGATCGGCATGGCAGTGGCGGCGCTCACCACGGTGGCGCTGATTGCCAAGCTCAAGAACGAGTTCCTCGCGTCCGGCGGCGCCGGCACGGAGATCGGCTTCGGCCTGGCGCTGGTTCTCGCCGGGCTGGTGGTGGGCGGCGGCATTGGTGCCTACGTGGCGAAGAAGGTCGAGATGACCAAGATGCCCGAGCTGGTCGCGGCGATGCACTCGCTGATCGGCCTGGCCGCGGTGTGCATCGCGGTGGCCGCCGTGGCGGAGCCGGCGGCGTTCGGCATTGCACCGGCCGGTTCTCATGAGATTCCGCTGGGCAATCGCGTCGAGCTGTTCATCGGCTGCTTCGTCGGCGCCATCACCTTCTCCGGTTCGGTGATCGCCTTCGGGAAGCTGGCCGGGCGCTACAAGTTCCGCCTGTTCCAGGGCGCACCGGTGGTGTTCGCGGGCCAGCACATGCTGAACCTGGCGCTGGCCATTGCGATGATCGGCTTCGGCGTCGCGTTCTTCATGATGCAGGACTGGCTGCCGTTCCTGGTGATGCTCGCCATTGCCTTTGTGCTGGGCGTGCTGATCATCATCCCGATCGGCGGTGCCGATATGCCGGTGGTGGTGTCGATGCTGAACTCGTACTCGGGCTGGGCCGCGGCGGGCATCGGCTTCTCGCTGAACAACCCGATGCTGATCATTGCCGGCTCGCTGGTGGGTTCCAGCGGTGCGATCCTCTCGTACATCATGTGCAAGGCGATGAACCGTTCGTTCTTCAACGTGATCCTGGGCGGCTTCGGCAGCGAAGCCGCCACCGCTGGCGCAAGCGGCACGCAGGTCCAGCGCAACGTGAAGTCGGGTTCGGCCGATGACGCCTCCTTCCTGATGGGCAATGCCGAGACGGTCATCATCGTGCCGGGCTATGGCCTGGCGGTGGCCCGTGCCCAGCATGCGCTGAAGGAGCTGACCGAGAAGCTGACCGAAAAGGGCGTGACCGTGAAGTACGCGATCCATCCGGTGGCGGGCCGCATGCCGGGCCATATGAATGTGCTGCTGGCCGAGGCCGAGGTGCCATACGACCAGGTCTTCGAGATGGAAGACATCAACAGCGAGTTTGGGCAGGCCGACGTGGTGCTGGTGCTGGGCGCCAACGACGTGGTGAACCCGTCGGCCAAGACCGACCCGAAGTCGCCGATCGCCGGCATGCCGATCCTGGAGGCCTACAAGGCCAAGACCATCATCGTCAACAAGCGCTCGATGGCGGCCGGCTACGCCGGTCTCGACAACGAGTTGTTCTACATGGACAAGACCATGATGGTGTTCGGCGACGCCAAGAAGGTGGTCGAGGACATGGTCAAGGCCGCGTAAGCAGAGCCTCCACGCAGAAAACACAGCACACAGGAGACATGCAATGAAGCAGCACGATGGTCGCGGTCTTGAGCCGTTTGCCGACCTCGAGGACAAGGTGGCGCTGGTGACCGGCGCCTTTGGCGGGCTCGGCCTGCATTTCGCGCAGACCCTGTCGCGCGCGGGCTGCAAGGTGGCATTGGCCGGGCGGCGCGTGGCCGAAGGCGAGGCGCTGCTGGCCGAACTGCGCAGGCAGGGCGGCCAGGGTTGCGTGGTGGCGCTGGACGTGAGGGATCCTGCCTCGGTCGACGCCGCGTTCGAAGCCGTGCAGCGCGAGCTTGGACCGGTGCAGATCGTCGTCAACAGCGCCGGCATCGCCACCACGGGACCGGCCATGGAGGTGGATGAGGCCCAGTGGCAAAGCGTCATCGACACCAACCTGAACGGCGCCTGGCGCGTGGCGCAGCGTGCCGCGCGCATGATGCGTGACGCCGGCACGGGCGGCAGCATCATCAACATCGCGTCGATCCTCGGGCTGCGCGTGGCCCAGCAGGTGCCGGCGTACACGGCCGCCAAGGCCGGCCTGATCCACCTCACGCGCTCGCTTGCGCTGGAATGGGCGCGCCACGGCATCCGTGTCAATGCGCTCGCGCCGGGCTACTTCGAGACCGAGATCAACCGCAGCTTCTTCGAGACCGAAAGCGGACAGGCGCTGGTCCAGCGCATCCCGCAGCGCCGGCTCGGCAAGCCGCGCCAGCTCGACGGCGCGCTGCTGCTGCTGGCCTCCGACGCCTCCGAGTTCATGACCGGCACGGTGCTGCCCGTCGACGGCGGCCATTCCATCAATTCGCTTTGAGGCAAGCCTCCATGTTCACTCCCTGTCCCACCGAGCGCAGCAAGGCCATCGCCGACCGCGTCGAGGCCTTCGTGCGCGCCGTTGTCGCGCCTTATGAGCGCGATTCTCGCAACGCCGGTCACGGCCCGACTGAGGACCTGGTCGGCGAACTGCGTGCCAAGGCCCGCGAAGCCGGCGTCATGACGCCCCACATCCTGCCCGACGGCAGCCACCTGACGCAGCTCGAGACGGCGGCGGTGCTCAAGCGCTCCGCGCTGTCGCCGCTAGGCCCCGTTGCCGTCAATACGATGGCGCCGGACGAAGGGAATATGTATCTGCTCGGCAAGGTCGCCACGCTGGAACAGAAGCAGCGCTTCCTCGACAAGCTCGTGAGCGGCGAGGCGCGCTCGGCCTTCTTCATGACCGAGCCGGCCGAGGAGGGCGGCGCGGGGTCCGATCCGTCGATGCTGCAGACCATTGCGGTGCAGCAGGGCGACCACTGGGTCATCAACGGCCGCAAGATGTTCATCACCGGCGCGGAAGGCGCTTCGGTCGGCATCGTGATGGCGCGCACGGGCGGCGACGACAAGGTCCAGTCGACGATGTTCCTGGTGGACTTGCCGGACCCTGCCATCCGCATCGAACGCGTGCTCGACACCATCGACAATTCGATGCCGGGCGGCCATGCGCTGATCGTCATCGACAATCTGCGCGTACCAGCCAGCCAGGTGCTTGGCGAAGTCAACGAAGGCTTCCGCTATGCGCAGGTGCGACTGTCCCCGGCCCGCCTGTCGCATTGCATGCGCTGGCACGGCTGCGCGACGCGCGCGCACGAGATCGCCACGGCTTACGCGACCCGGCGCAAGGCCTTCGGCAAGCTGCTGATCGACCACGAAGGCGTGGGCTTCATGCTGGCCGAGAACCTGATCGACCTGCAACAGGCCGCGCTGATGATCGACTGGTGCGCCGGCGTGCTCGATGGTGGCGTGCTCGGCACCAACGAAAGCTCCATGGCCAAGGTGGCGGTCTCCGAGGCCGTATACCGCGTCGCGGACCGCTGCGTGCAGGTCATGGGCGGATCGGGCGTATCGCGCGATACGATCGTCGAGCAGGTGTTCCGCGAAGTGCGCGCCTTCCGCATCTATGACGGCCCGACCGAGGTCCACAAGTGGTCGCTGGCGAAGATGATCAAGCGCAAGGCCCTGAGCGGCGAGGCGAGCCATGGCTGAGGCCCATGATTTCGCCGGCACGGTGCCGGTACGCGATCAGCACCGATTCGACCAGGCGGCCCTGGAGCGCTGGATGGCGCAGCACGTCGAGGGCTATGCCGGGCCGCTGACGATCGACCAGTTCAAGGGTGGGCAATCCAACCCCACCTACCGCCTGCGCACGCCGGGGCACAGCTATGTGCTACGGCGCAAGCCGCCCGGCGAACTGCTCAAGGGCGCCCATGCGGTGGAACGGGAAGCCCGCGTGATGGCGGCGCTGGGGCAGGCGGGTTTTCCGGTGCCCCGCATCCACGGGCTCTGTACCGACGATTCGGTGATCGGCAGCTGGTTCTTCGTCATGGACATGGTCGAAGGGCGGATCTTCTGGGATGCCGGCTTTGCGGACGTGCCGCGCGACGACCGCGCTGCGTACATGGATGCGATGAACGCGACACTGGCCAGCCTGCATACGATCAACCCGCAGGCAGTCGGGCTCGGTGACTACGGCAAGGCGGGCGGCTATGTCGCGCGACAAGTGGCGCGCTGGTCCGGTCAGTACCTGAACGACGAGCTGGCGGGCCGGCATCCGGCGATGGACCGGTTGGT
This sequence comes from Cupriavidus sp. UYPR2.512, assembly GCF_000379565.1. Lineage (NCBI taxonomy): Bacteria > Pseudomonadati > Pseudomonadota > Betaproteobacteria > Burkholderiales > Burkholderiaceae > Cupriavidus > Cupriavidus sp. UYPR2.512. The sequence goes on from NZ_KB903154.1 coordinate 31,693, forward strand.
CGAGTGGCTGCCGAAGCATCTGCCCGCCACCGACGACGTGGCCATCATCCACGGCGACTTCCGGGCCGACAATCTGATCTTCCATCCCACCGAGCCGCGCGTGCTGACTGTGCTGGACTGGGAGCTGTCAACGCTGGGCGATCCGCTGGCCGACTTTGCCTACCACGGCATGATGTTCCGCATGCCGCCCGATATCCTGGGCGGCATCGCGGGGCGTGACCTGGCGACTGCGGGCTTGCCGGACGAGGCGGCGTACGTCGAGGCCTATTGCCGCCGCACCGGGCGCGACGGCATCGGCAACCTGGACTTCTACATCGCCTTCAACATGTTCCGCTTCGCGGCGATCCTGCACGGCGTCAAGGGCCGTGCTGCACGTGGCACCGCGTCCAGTGCCGAGGCACATGCGATGGGCGAACGCTTCGCGCGCGTGGCGGACCTGGCCTGGGCACAGTCGCAGCGGGTGGGCTGACATTGTCGTAGTCATACTCGACCATCAGGTCCAGCGCGGGGGCATGCCATCCCCTGCATCCCGCCGGGCGCGTTGACAGGCCCGGGCAATAAGGTCCGATAACGAACCCTTGTCGCAGCCCCTCGCGCGTGCGAAGGGCATGACGAATCTGCAGATGCTAAGAGTTTGCTGCGGCGCCTTCCAGGCTACAGCGGTCGTCCGAGCCTTCCTGCCGGCCGGCAAGTGCTCGGCCGTTGCGGAAGTTCGCAGAGACTCGACCGCCGGCTGCGTGCGATCGTCGGCGAACCCACTTGGTGACGTCGCCAATGTGGCAAGACAAGGTGTCAGTCAGCAGGCCAGCCCCTTCACTTTCAGGCCTGCAAAGGCCCTCTGCCAGAGTACGAGCGCTGGCGCGTGCCTGCTCCCCAGACGTGGGAGCGAGGCAGGCAGAGGCAGAAGGAAGGAACTACCTGCGGACTTCAAAAGATGTGCCGCACCCCTACGACGGCTCCTAGGTGATTCTGGCCGGGATTGGCATTTCCGAACGACTTGCCGGAGTCGAAGAAGCCGAGATTCGCGACGCCCTTGTTCTTTGTATAGCCGAGAGAGGTATACGCGTGTGTCCGCTTCGAGAAGGCATAGTCGGCATTGAATGCGAACAGCCAGGGATCACTGCCCGTAGTTCTGAAATCCTGGAAATAGGCGGCACCAGCCAGCGTGATAGCAGGCGTGAGTTGCCAGTTGGCGCCCAGCCAGTACAGGTTGGAGCCCTGGTTGGTGCTGCGCCCGCGACGGACCCGGGTATGACGCCGCCGAGAGCGCCACGCAGCAGGTGATACCGCTTCTTGCCGTCAAGTCTTGCATCTTGGATCCTCCAGTTGGTCTTGAAGCGTGTTCGTTCGGGTTTTGTAAAAAAAGGGGCTTTCCTCGACGCGCCGAACGGCCCGTCGTCTGGTGAATCGGCAAGTGGAAGCCAGCGGCGATCAGCGTCGTGAGCGCTTCAGGGCAAACTGGTTCGATGGCTGGCAGGTGGCAGGCATCTATGGCAGCGATCCGTGACGGTGACGGGGACCGTCTGCGCGGAGCCGTCCTCCGAATGCCATGCCGAGAAGGGGAAGAGTCACGGCGGCGGCGGCAAACAGCCATCGCTCGCCGAGGGTGCCGGCGACGGCCGCAGCGCCGCTCATGCCGAGCGCCTGCCCAAGAAACAGGCTCGCGGCAAACAGCCCGACCGCCGTACCGCGCGATGGCGGGAACACCTCGGTCGCCTGGGTCTGCAAGGTGTTGTGAAGCATGTAGAAGCCGAGTCCGCCGAGAAAGCATCCGGGCACGCTCCATTCCCACCGTGGTCCGACCGCCACGATGGCGAAGGCGGAGCCCAGGAGCGCGCCTCCGAGGGCGGCCAGCGCATCAGAACCCAGACGCCTGATCAGCACGCCGGACAGCGCCACATATGCCAGGCCACCGACGCCATACATCGCCATCACCGCGCCGGCCGTACCGAGGCCGAGCCCGAAGCGGCCGTGCAGATAGGTCGGCACAAAGGCAAATCCCGTCAGGGTGAACAGGCCTTCGATCGCCGTCACTGCGAACACCAGTCTGGCGCGTGGCTGACCCAGCACGCTGCGGAACTGCTCCCCGATTGAACGCCTGGCAATCAGGTCGGAGACCATGCCCGATTCCCGCATCCGCACGGCGAGCGCCGCGACGCCGGAGCCCGCCGCTAGCACCCAGAAGACGCTGCGCCAGTGCAGCCAGTCGGCGATCAGCCCGGACATCCACTGGCCACCGATCATCCCGCCGATGGTCGCGAGGAAGAAGCGGGCAAGCACCTGCTGGCGGTCCCTGACCGGAACCGTATCGCCGATCATCGCCATGCTCATGGGGATGACACCCGCCGCGGCTGCGCCCGAGAGTCCCCGGGCCAGCGCGAGGGCGGGCATGGTCGGGGCCACGGCGGCCATGACATTCGCAACGGCGCAGCCTGCCAGCGCAAGGGTGACGATGTGGAGTTTGCCGAAGCGGTCGCCGAGCGGTCCATATACGAGCTGCATCAGGCCATAGGCCAGCGCGAACGCGGAGATGGACCACGCCGCCATGCCAATGGGTACATTGAAGTCCGACGACAGTGCCGGAAGCAAGGCGTCACAGGCGCGCATGGACGCCATGCTCATGACCGCCGCAATGGCGAGCGTTCCGAACCGCCTCACTCTGCCACCCTTGCCATCGGATAGGCGTGCCGGGGCTTTGCGATGATGAAGACTGACCCTGCCGCGAGCAGCGCCGGCACGGCGAGCAGGCCGAATACATGGCCGAAGCCCCAGCCAAGACCGAGAAGGCCTGCGCCGATGAAGGCGCCGGCCATGCCACCGATCCGCCCGATGCCCTGCATCCACGCCACGCCCGTCGTACGCGCCTCGGTCGGATAGAGGCCTGCGGCATAGGTGGACATCGAGGTCGCCGCGCTCGTGACCAGGGTGCCACAAAGGAAAAGCGAGATGCCGAGGAACTCCGGATGATCGACACCGCGTCCCACCACGATGACGAGCACAGCGGCCAGCAGGTACGCTACGACGATGGTACGGTTGGCATTGAAGCGGTCCATGAGCCAGCCCGCAACAAGGTTGCCGAGCAAGCCGCCAAGGGGAAACAGGGAGGCCAGCAACGCGCCACGCTCCCCGCTGAACCCTGCCTCACGGAACAGCGTCGGCATCCAGTTCGTCATCAGGTAATAGATCACCAGCCCCATGAAGCACGACAGCCAGAGCAGGAACGTGCGCCGCCGGTATCCGGCCGACAGAATGAGTGCAAGAGCAGAAGCCTTTCCCGCCTTGCCTGCCGAAGCCATCGGCGCGACGAACACGCAGTGTTCGAGCGATTGCCGAGGTGCAATGCGCTTCAGGATGCGCGCGATCCGCTCGGGCGCCCCGGCGCGTACCGCCAGGAACTGGGCCGACTCCGGAAGCAGCGCAAGGAGCAGCACGGCGAGTATCAGCGGCGCGATGCCGCCAGCCGTCAACACGCTTCGCCAGCCGAAATGAGGAATCAGCCAGGCCGATGCCGCGCCGCCCGCCACCAGCCCGCCGGAGAAGCCGCAGTACATGGCATTCACCGCAAGGGAACGCAGACGCGACGGCGCGTATTCCGACATCATCGTGATGGTCGTCGGCATGGCCGCACCGAGCCCGAGTCCGGTCAGGAAGCGCAGGACGGTCAATGTGCCGACGGTCTGTGCATGGGCGGCAACGAGTGTCCATCCTCCGAAGCACGTGACAGCTGCCACCAGTACCGTCTTGCGGCCAATGCGATCCGCCACGGGTCCCGCGAAGATCGCGCCCAGGCTCAGGCCAGCCAGTGCTGCGCTCATGACGACACCGAGTTCGCCGCGGCCGATGCCCCACTCGCGCGCCAGCGACGGTGCGATAAAGCCGATTGCCGCCGTGTCATAGCCGTCGGCCGCCACGACGAGGAAGCAGAGGGCGAGGACCAGCCACTGGCAAGGGGAAAAGCGTTCAGCGTCGATGAAGGACTGCACGTCGATCGTGCGGGATGCCTGTTTCATCGTTGTCTCCTGGATGGGCGGGCAAGCGCGCTGTGCGCGCTTGCCTCGTTTGTGAGGGTCAGGCGGCGAGGTACCCGCCGTCCACGGGCAGGGTCACGCCGGTCACATAGGTGGACATCGACGAGGCGAGAAACAGCACTGCGCCCACCAGCTCTTCGGGTTGCCCAACCCGGTTCATCGGGACGCGGGACATGAAGCGGTCGAGCTTCGCCGGGTCCGTGCGCGTGGAAATGGTCATGGGCGTTTCGATGACGCCCGGTGCAATGGCATTGACGCGCACACCGTCGCGTGCGAGGTCGGCTGCCAGCGACTGGGTCAGCATCTTCACCGCGCCCTTCGAGGGCGAGTAGCCGAGCGTGTTCGGCTGGCCCGAAAGCGACGCGATGGACGCGACGTTGACAATAGCGCCCCGGGTCTGCCGCAGGGCCGGCAGCCACGCGTGGCAGACGTTGAAGGTTCCTTCGTGGTTGACCTTCATCACCCGCTGCAGGTTGGCCAGCGCATTCTCGCTGTCGATGCCCTCGCGAATGAGGATGCCGGCGTTGTTCACCAGCACGTCGACGGGGCCGACGCAGGCGGTGATCTCTTCGGCGACGGCGCGGCATTGCGCGGCATCGGTCACGTCCAGCGTGCAGGCGCGTGCCGCATGTCCACGGGCATCGATCATCGCCGCCGTCTCGTCGGCATTGGCTTGGTTCATGTCGGTCACGATGACCGTCGCGCCGGCTTCTGCGAGGCCGATGGCGATGGCCCGGCCGTTGCCCTGGCCCGCGCCGGTTATGAAAGCGACCTTCCCGGTCAGGAGTTGAGGAATCATCATGATTGCAATCGAGGGAAATTCAGGGTGAACGCCGCCACGCGGCCGCCGCAATGCGGCCGCGTGGGTGACAAAAATCGGGTAGGGAATTCAGTGCATGGCCAGAGGCTCGCGCGCGGCGGCGCTCGCTTTCGGGGGCGTGGCCTGAACGTGATCGGCGATGTGGTTGCCCGCGACATAGCCAAAGGTCAGACCCGGGCCGAGCGTGATGCCCGCACCGTTGTACTCGCCGCCCATGATGCTTGCCGCATCGTTGCCCGCTGCGTAGAGGCCGGGGATCGGATCGCCGTCCCGGGAGACGACTTGGGCATGCTCGTTCGTACGGATGCCCATGAATGAGCCAAGGTCGCCCGGTACGAGCTTGAGCGCATAGAACGGACCGTTGGCCAGCGGCGCGACGCAGGGATTGGGCGTGTGCAGCGCGTCGCCCTGATAGCGGTTGTAGGCTTTGCTGCCGCGCCCAAACTCGGGATCGCGGCCGTACTGCGCCGTTTCGTTGTACTGGCGAACGGTGGCGGCGAGTGTCGCCGGATCGACACCGATCTGCTTCGCAAGGTCCTCGATCATCTTGCCGCGCTTGAGGTATCCGTTGCGCAGATGCGGCCCGAGCGGCATCGGGAACGGCTTCACGAAGCCGAGGCCGTAGTGCCGGATCGCCGCATGGTCGGCGATCAGCCAGCAAGCCGTCTCCGGCTTGCCCTTCGAGGCGGCGATCATCGCCTGGACGAGATCGTGATACGAGTTCGCCTCGTTGGCGAAGCGCTTGCCATCCAGGCTGACGGCAATCACGCCTGGTTTCGCCCGGTCGATGAAGTGGGGCATGATGCCGGTCGTGCCGTCCTTGCGCGGCACGAGCGACATGGGCGTCCACGCGGCGGCATTCGACAGGGTCTTGTCGAACACACCGCCCACCTCTTCGGCCATGCGCGTGCCGTCGCCCACATTGGTCTGGGGCGTTGGCGAGAAGTGACCGTGCCCGGCCTTCACGTGCGGGTAAGTCTCCTTGCGCCGCTCGAGGTTGTGCGGGAATCCGCCGCTGGCCAGCACCACACCGTGACGCGCCTTCACGCTGACCCGCTGGCCGTCGCGCTCAAGCACCGCGCCGGTGACGCGCCCCCCCTCCTGCAACAACTGCACGGCAGGCGACGACAGCCATACCGGAATCGACAGGTCGGCTGCCGACTTCGCGAGCCGCGCGGCCAGCGCGTTGCCGTTGGTCAGCGTCATGCCCCGCCCGTACTTCATCACCTCCAGGAAATGTTTGGTCAGACGTTTGGTGACATACCACGCAGACTCCAGCGATCGAGTCACCCGCATGAAGTGGACGATCTCCTTGCCGGAACCGATCGTCACGCCGAAGACCGTCAGTTCCGGCAGCACGGGGCCGAGGGTTTTGAGCAGCGGGCCGAGCTCGCGCGCGTCGTATGGACGCGTCACCATCGAGCGGCCGCCCTGTGCGGCGCCGGGCGCCTCGGCATGGTAGTCCGGGAACGTGAGCGGCATGTCGAACTGGACGGCGGTCTTCGTCATGAAGAACTCGATCGCTTTCGGGCCGTTCGCCAAAAAGGCGCGAACACGCGCCTCATCGAACCCGGCGCCGGCCTGGTTCCGGATATAGGTCAGCGCCTGGTCCGGTAGTTCGTGATGGCCGTATGCCTTGCCCAGATGGGTGTTCGGCACCCAGAGCCAGCCTCCCGAGCGGGCCGTCGTGCCGCCGTAGTAGCTCGCCTTCTCGGCCACGATGACCTTCAGCCCCCGGCTGGCGGCAGTAATGGCCGCGGACATGCCGGCGACGCCTGATCCGATGACCAGAACATCACATTTTTCCTGTTGCAGTGTAGACATCGACTTCTCCATTCAAGTGCGGGCGGTACGGTCGCCAAAAGCCGGCGCCTCCATGTTTGCTAGATTAATACTAGCGCGCTTGAAATTATCTACACGTTAACCCTACGCTTGTTAACTAGATAATGTCTAGTGCTATACTGCGCGCACTATCCATCTCATGGCAGAGACATATCGTGGACCAGACCGACCAGGCACCCGAGCGAGAGCGCCGCGGCATCCAGTCGATTGAAGTTGGGGGAGAAATCCTGAAGGTGCTGGCCTCCGAGGCCAGGCCGATGGCGCTACGCGATCTCGTGAAGGCGGCGAACATGCCCTCCGGCAAGATCCATCCGTATCTGGTGAGCTTTGGCAAGATCGGGCTAGTCGCCCAGGACCCGGTCACGGGTCACTACCTGCTCGGCCCGATGGCCATCCAGCTCGGGCTGACCAGCCTGCAGACGCTGAACCCGATCCGCGAGGCCACGCCGTTCGCCGAAGCGCTTTCGGAAGAAACGTCGCACGCGGTCGCGCTCGCCGTTTGGGGAAACCTTGGGCCGGTCATTGTGCGGTTGATCGATGCGTCCTATCCCATCCACACGAACATCCGCACCGGCACGGTCATGTCGCTGGCCAATACGGCGACCGGCAGGATTTTCTCGGCATTCCTGCCACGTCAGTTCACCGAAAAGCTGTTGCTGGACGATCGCATTCGGCTCGGCCCCGATATTGCACATCCGCTGGACGCCGCCGTGGTCGAGGAAATGATCAAGGAAGCGCGGGCGCGCCACATGTCCCGCAGCATCAACCATCCCACGCCAGGGATCATCGCCTTTTCTGCGCCCGTATTCGATTATTCGGGAAACATTGCGCTGACGATCACCATCATGGGACCAACCGGCACTGTTGATACCGATTGGGAGGGGCCGGTGGCCAAAGCATTGGATGCTTGTGCGCATGCGGTTTCGAAGCGCCTCGGCTACAGGGGCTTGTAGAAGTGCTTACAGGCGTCTAGCTTCAGAGGGCTGAAATGGTCCGTGTCGACATTGAACGAGCCGAGTGGATCCTGACGCACTCAGTGCAGTCTTTGCATATTGCGGGACAGTATTGCTATGGTGTTAGGTTTTAGTCTCCCAAACGCCTTGCCGCCATGCAACTTCACGAGGTTTGATTCAAAATACGGAGGAACATCCACACCTCGACACACCCACAGTTCCCGTTTGGGGGCGAAGCCATGAAACCACTAGGCTTGCTTCTCGCCACAGCGATGGCGGTCGTCCCGCTGCATGCCAGTGCAGTTGGTTGCGAACATGACATGCAGTGCAAAGGCGAGCGAATTTGCCAGAAGGGACAATGTGTAGATCCGGCAACAGAAGATCAGGGTATTCCGCCCCCCGCGGCGACGAAGAACATACCGGCGCCTCAGCGACCCACCACGACTCCCACAGCGACGAGAAACGTCTCGAGGCCTCAGCGCTTCCCCATGGCTCCCTCTGTGACGAAAAATGTCCCGGCGCCAGTGCAGCCCGCCATGGCTCCGCGAGAGGCGAAGAGTGTCTCAACGCCGGAGCAACCCGCCATGACTCCTTCGGCAGTGAAAAGTGTCCCAGCCGGATCGACTGAGTTTCGTTATTGTTGCACTAAGGTGGGAAAATTTCCCCTCGACCGAGATTCACCCTCGGATGACGATTCCGTCAGAGATACCTGTCATGGGCTAACAAGCTATGGGGCGTCTCTTCCGGGCATGCCATGCAATTGAACCATTCCTATCTGTCGGAAAGCCGCTCTCACGGGCGGGTTCAAAGCTACCTCAGGCATGACTCGCCACGAGCAGCACGGCCCAGGCCATTAATGCCACGCCGAGCGGCGAGCTAAGCCGCCGTCCCCAGGATATGTTCTTCTCGATCGCCATCACTGCGGCAAGCGTCAGCATCCAGCCGAGGCTGCCGGCACCGACGACAAACATCAGTAACATCAGCGCCCAGCAGCAGCCAACGCAGAACAGCCCATGGTGCAGGCCCAGCGTGAAGGCGTGCCGCTCGGGTGCGCGGCCACGCCAATGGCTGATCACGAAGCTCAGCGGCGTGCGGCATTTGTCGAGGCACCGGTACTTGAGTTCGCTGAACTGAAACGCGCCGGCACCCGCTCGATGCCCGCGAGGAGCAGCGCGTGCAGTCCGTGCACCAGCAGTCCGAATGCGCTCCACGCTGCCACGTAGCCGAGGCCGAGTAGGAACAGCAGGCGTGTGCGGTCCGTTCGGACCGCGACGACACGGTCGAACGTATTGAACAGCAACACTGTGGTGGGGAGCATCATCGCGAGGATCATCAACGTCCACGACAGTGCGTAGAGTACGGCCGGCACAATCAGCGAGCCACCGGGGATAGCACCGCACAGCGCTGCTACCGGCCCCGATGTGGTCCAGTCGCCGTGTTCAAGGTAGCGCCCGTAAGGGCTGCGTGTCCAAAGCCACAGCGCGAGCCAAGCTAGCGTAACAAGGGTGGCAAGCACCGGCCGGAAGACGCGTCGATGACGCGATAGGGCGTGCATGACCGGCGCGGGCGCTGGGCAGGGCGAGGGTGTGGAGCGGTGGCCGGACACCTCGATCAGGCATCGAACAGGAAGGTACTCTGCAGTGCGTTATGGTCCTTGAGGTTGAGATCGATGCCGAGCGCAGCATTCTTCGAGCGGTAGACGGGCGCCTTGCTGACGAACACCGGCGCGCCGGGAACCGTCGAGAAGACGGTGTCCGACAATGTGGTATTTGCGCCGCTGGGGCCCAAGTAGGGCTCGAGTTCTGCGTGGTAATCCGCGCCGATCTTGAGGGTTCCCTTGCCACCGACGACATCGAAGGTAATGGGCGCGCGCTCCACGGACACGACGGTGCCGAACAACTGCGCGAGGTCGGCGACGGGGCCGCCGGCCCGGCCGGAGTAGACCTTCAGCAGCGCCTCCTCCTGCGCCTTCGAGGCGTGGTCGCTGATGTAGATGGCCACGGACCAATTGCCCTGCAGCACGTTGCCCGGGATGCGGCACACCGTCGCAATGGTATTGCCGGCGACGTCGACGCCTTCAACCGTGCCTTGGTCGATGTGCCAGGCATTGATCGATTGGCAGGTTTCGAAATCCGGGTCTTCGCCGATCCAGCAAGGACACAGGACGCGGCAGTTGCAGACCTCGAGCAGACGACCTTCAAGGTGATAGCTCATCGCTTCCTCCGATGGATTCTTTCGATGAAAGTTGTGCGGCCCCGGGTGCAACCGGTTGGCACTGCGCCAGGGCCGGAACGGGCGGCGGTATGCGGCGGAAAACGCATGCGGACAGCCGGCCGTATCGATTACAGGCGGCGTCCGCAACCCCGCAATCTGTCGACGAACTTGTCACCTCACAATTGTAGGAAGCCGAAATTGCCATGCAAAGCCATTGCCGGCCCAATGGGCCGCGAAACTCGAACTCAATGTGAACGCTGTGATTGGCGCCGTCGTGTTCGTCGCAGCCGTCGGCAAGCTCTAACATTGCTTCGCCACTTGTTGATCCCGCTAAGCGGAGCCGCGGGCCGGAATCGTCCTGCAGAGGTTCTGCCGGGGCAAAACCGGAGAAAAACACCCCGTCGACATGGTGCCGCCGGCGGGGTGAAACGCGCGGTGCGCCGGGGGGTAGGGCGCCGCACGTTTTGAGCCTAAAAGGTTCTGATCTCACAATCTGCGGTGTTGGGTTCGCCATCGCACAGAACTGATGTCGTGAAATGTAATAGCAGGCCGGGATTGACTGAGCGGCCTGGACCTATAGGGGAATTTCCTGTTCGAATACATTGCCATGACCAGAGTCCTGCAGATCTTTCCAGGCGAGGGCGGCCACATCTCGATCATCTGCGCCCGGGGCAGCAAGAGGAAAATGTGCTCCGCCTGGCTGCCTAGCAGCAAAAGGGCTCGGTCTCCTGTCGTAGAATCGCTCACGTCCCTTGTTGCGTCTCGACTTGTCATGCGTGTTGGCCGACCGATACCCGCTCCCCCTCAGCCCGTCTGCGACTACTGTGGTGCAAAGGTGATCCTTGCACGCGCGGGCGAAGACGGCTATCCCTACCTCGAAGGCCATGGCCCGGTTTGGATTTGCGTTCCGTGCCAGGCCTGGATCGGCGTGCGGGCACGCAGCAAGCACAACACGCCACTGGGTCGGCTGGCCAACGCGGCGCTGCGTGAGCGAAAAAGTCAGCTGCACGATGCGCTGGAGCCTTTGGTCGCGGCAAAGATGCGACGCGACGGTGTCAATGCCTTCGAGGCCCGGGGCAAAGCCATGAAATGGCTCATTGCATCGCTTGGCATGGACGTCGCGACGCCGAGCATTCATGCCTTGTCGCTTGACCAATGCGACGAGGCGATCCGATACATCGCGGAGTTTCAGGCTTCCCGGCGACCCGATCCATCCGCTTGAACGCCATCCGGTCAGTGCAGCACCGCCACGGTCGCGCAATGGCTGTGATGCGGTTCGTTGCACGGTCCCGCGGTTAGCAGAAGTTTCGGCTCCTCGTGTCGAGCTGGCCAAGCATCCACGACAAGTCCACGACGCGCTGCGCGATCAAATGGCGTACCTCGCCCTCGCACTGCCATTGCCCATAGATTCCAACCAACGACGCGCTCAGGATTTCCTTGCGGAATCGCTACAGCACGGTGGGCCAGATAATCACGTTGATAACACCGGTCTCATCCTCCAGCGTCATGAAGACAACGCTATTCGAAATGCCCGGCGTCGCAAGCGGTCTGGCGAGCCTGGGCTCCGCGGCGATCGAATGATTTCAAGCGAGTCCGACTGCTTTCCTCAGGCTTGCATCGACGGGGCCAGCAGGCATGAAACGACGCAATTTACTCAAGAGGGATGCCTGTCCGGCTGGAGTGCGACGCATACGCCAGGCGCCAAGCGCCGCTTCGACGATGGTGTTGGCCACACCATCGGGTTCAGGAGCGCCGTTAACACTGTCAGCGACAGAGCGCGATACGAGGTCACGTTCGCGGTCATAGTCCGCGATCTTCGCTTTTGCCTGAGGCGAATTGGCTTCCAGATTGGTCCTGGTGTAAGCCGGTTCGACCAGTGTTACGCGAATGCCGAACTGACGCACCTCATGATCCAGGGTTTCTGACAGCCCTTCTACGGCATGCTTGGAGGCCGAATAAAGTCCCATGTACGGAGCCGGGAGAAAGCCGAGCACAGAACTGACATTGACGATCCTTCCGTGATGCTGTGTTCGCATGTGCGGGAGCACTGCCCGTGTCGTGCGCAGAATGCCGAATACGTTAGTGTCAAAGAGAGATGCGGCCTCGCTGGTCGCAGTTTCCTCCACCGCGCCGATCATGTTCATTCCAGCGTTATTGACCAGTACATCGATGCGGCCGGCCTGGTCGATGATGGATTGAATTCCAAGTTGAACGGAAGCTTCGTCGCGAACATCCATCTCGACAAGCTCGACACCGGGGAATGGGGCCGTTTTGGTGATGCTGCGTACGGTGCCGAATACCCGGCATCCCCGTTTGGCAAACTTCTCTGCGGCGACACGTCCGATACCCGATGACACGCCGGTAACAACGACTACTGTGGGCTTCGACATGGCAGTTCCTTTCGATACAGGTGAATTGGGACAAAAAGCTGAGTGGCGTCCTTTACCCCCGGGCGGCGGGCGAGTCCTGCAGCATCTGTTCCGCAGGCTGTGCCTGTTCGTGCGCGCTTCTCCACAGATCGGCTGTATTGCCCGGCGTGATCTTGAACCAGATGGAATACATGGCCGGGAGGAACACCAGGGTCAAAATCGTCCCTGCAAAAGTACCGCCGATCAGCGTGTAGGCGAGCGTCCCCCAGAACACCGAATGGGTCAGCGGGATAAAGGCCAGGATCGCTGCCAACGCGGTCAAGATCACCGGTCGGGCACGCTGCACGGTTGCCTCGACGACCGCCTTGAACGGATCCAATCCCGCCAACTCGTTGTGGCGGATCTGCCCGATCAGAATCAGCGTGTTGCGCATCAGGATTCCCGATAGCGCAATCAGGCCGACCAGCGCATTGATGCCGAATGGCTGCCGGAAAAGAATCAGGGTCGGCACCACACCGATCAGGCCCAACGGACTGGTCAGGAACACCATGACCATCGCGGAAATCGAGCGCACTTGAAAGATGATGATAAGCAGGGTGATTGCCAGCATGATGGGGAATAGCGGCAGCATGGCTTTCGTCGCTTTGCCTGATTCTTCGATCGAGCCAGCCTGCTCGATGCGATAACCGCCCGGGAGCCTGGCCATGACGGGCTGAAGCTGCCGGGTGATGGCTGCCGACACGTCTGGCGGCTGCAGGCCATCGGCGATGTCGCCGCGGACAGTGATCGTCGGCATCCGGTCGCGACGGCGCATGACCGGTTCCTCCATGCGCACATCGACCTTGCCCACCTGCGACAGCGGGACGCGTTGTCCGTTGGCGCCAGCCAGCGTGAAGTCGCCGATCCTGGCTGGGTCCAGCCGGACGTCGCCGGCCGAACGCGCCATGACCTGCACTGTTCGAATGTCCTCACGCACGGCGGTGACAGGCACGCCGCTTAGCAAAAATTGCAGTTGCTGCGCCACGGCGCTGGAGGTCAGTCCTACCGCCTGCAACCGGTCTTGCTGCAAGGTGAAGTGCAGCGTGGGTGAGCGCGTGCCCCAGTCAGGGTTGACCGTCCGCATCATTGGGCTGGCATCCATGACCTGCTGCACTTCAGCCGCGATACCGCGGAGCTTATCCGGGTCCGGGCCAGTGACCCGGTAGGCCACCGGGAACGGCGAATACGGACCGAACACGAGTTGGGTGACACGCACGCGCGCCTCAGAAGCAAGACCGCCGGCAATCGCCTGGCGCAGTCGCAGTTTCAACGCATCGCGCTCATTCTGGCTGTCCGTGCGGATCACGATCTTGGCAAACGATGGATCAGGCAGTTCCGGCCCCATTGCCAGATAGAAGCGTGGCGCGCCCTGGCCGACGTAGGCTGTGACGATCTTTGCTTCCTCTTGTCTGGCCAGCCAGGCCTCCACCTTCGCCGTGGCGGCACTGGTCTGCGCGATCGATGTGCCATAGGGCATCTGCACCTCGACCAGCACTTCCGGGCGGTCAGAGATCGGGAAGAACTGCTTTTTGACCACCGCCATGCCGAGCACAGCCACGACGAAGAGCGCCACCACCGAACTGGCGACCAGCCACTTGCGTGTGATGACGCGCTCCAGCACCTGACGGAAGCGGTTGTAGCGCGGTGTGTCGTAGAGCGCGTCGTGGCCGCCTTTGACCGTCTTGAAGTCGGGCAGCAGCTTGACGCCCAGGTAAGGTGTGAAAACCACTGCGACTACCCACGACGCGATCAGTGCGATGCCGACGATCCAGAACATGTTGCTGGTGTATTCGCCAGCGGTAGATCGTGCGAAGCCATTGGGCATGAAGCCGACGGCCGTGACCAGCGTGCCCGAAAGCATCGGCGCTGCGGTATGGCTCCAGGCATAAGCGGAGGCGGCGATGCGGCTGTAACCTTCTTCCATCTTCACCACCATCATCTCGATGGCGATGATGGCGTCGTCTACGAGCAGGCCCAGCGCCAGGATCAGTGATCCCAGGGTGATGCGGTCGAAGTTTTTGCCGGACGCGGCCATCACCACGAAGACCATGGCCAAGGTCAGCGGCACTGCTGCGGCAACCACCAGGCCCACACGCCAGCCCATGCTCACGAAGCACACCAGCATGACCACCAGCAAAGCGGCGAAGAACTTGACCATGAATTCATCGACCGCCGAGCTGATGTTGACGGCCTGGTCGGTGACCTTGGTCAGGCCCATGCCCAGCGGCAGCTCTGCGTTGATCGCACCAACCTCTCTGTCCAGCGCCTTGCCCAGGTCGAGTCCGTTCCAACCGTCGCGCATGACGATGCCCAGCAGCAGCGCGGGTTCGCCACCGTTGCGGATCATGAAAGTAGAAGGATCTTCATAACCACGCTTGACCGTGGCAATGTCCGACAGCTTCAGCGAGCGGCCTTGCGCCACCACCGGCGTGTCGCGGACCTTCTGCATTTCGTCGAAAGCGCCGTCCAGGCGAATGAACACCTGCGGCCCCTTGGTTTCAACGGAGCCAGCCGGCGTCAGGGCATTCTGGCTATGGAGGGCGGCGAATACGTCCTGCGGGCTGACGCCCAGCGTTGCCAGGCGCTCATGCGAAAACTCGACATAGATGCGCTCCGACTGCTCGCCGACGATGTTGACCTTCTTCACGCCCGGCACGTGCAGCAGCCGCTGGCGCAATGTCTCTGCGTCGCGTACCAGCAAGCGCTGCGGTTCGCCCTTGGCCTTGAGCGCGAACAGTGCAAAGGTGACATCCGCGTATTCGTCGTTGACCATCGGTCCGATCACGCCAGGCGGAAGGTTGTTGGCCTCATCGCCGGCTTTCTTGCGAGCCTGATAGAACTCCTCCTGCACTTCCGAAGGTGGCGTACTGTCGAGCAAGGTCAAGGTCGTGAACGCCAGGCCAGGTCTTGTGTAGGTCTCGGTCCGGTCATACCAGCGCAGCTCCTGCATGCGCTTTTCAATCTTCTCGGCGACCTGGTCCTGCATTTCCTGCGCGGTGGCGCCAGGCCAGGCGGTGACGATGGTCATCACCTTGACCGTGAAGGCCGGGTCTTCCGCCCGGCCCAACCTGAAGAATGAAATGAGCCCGGCCAGTGAGATCAGGCAGATCAGGAACAAGGTGATGGAGCGCTCACGCACGGCGAGCGCCGACAGGTTGAAACGACCTTCGCTCACGGACGGACTCCTTCGGTCGCGGTGGCGGCGGCTTGAGCTGCCACCCGGACCTGCTCACCTTCGCGCAGCAGGTGCGCGCCGAGCGCGACGATCCGGTCGCCTTGCTTGAGTTGACCGGCGATGCGTGCGCCGTCGTCATTCAGGCGCTGGACTGCGACCGGCCGCCAGGAAACCTTTGCCGGCACACCATGGATGACCCACACCCCTGGTCCCTTGCCCGCATCGAACAGGGCGCCAATCGGCACCTGTAAGCCGCCTTGCACGGAGGGTTGGCCGTCCGGGACCTGGACTGTGACCGTGGTGCCCAATGGCGCATTGGCTAGCTCTCCCTCCAGTACGTAGCGGGCCTCGAAGGTGCGGGTGAGTCGATCTGCAGCATCCGAGAGTTGCCGGAGCTTGGCCGGAACGCCCACGCCTTCTTTGCCGAAGAGCGTGGCTTGTCCGGTGGAACCGATCGCGGGGCGCAGGGTTTCCGGCAACTGGACAACGGCCTCGCGACGCCCGGCATGGGCCAGGCGCACCACGGTCTGTCCAGCGTTGACGACTTGGCCGGGTTCGGCCAGCGTTTCCATGACGACACCATCGCCATCCGCCACCAACTCTGTATAGCGGCTTGCATTACGGGCAACGTCGGCCTGGGCTTCGGCCGCACTGAGCTGGGCTTTGGCAGCATCCGCTGCAGCCTTGATCTGGTCGTAGGCCGACGCCGAGATTGCGCCGGTTCCGCGCAGGTCGCGATAGCGGGCTTCATCCTCCGCTGTCTGCCGCGCCCGCGCTCGCGCGGCGGCGACGGCTTCCTGCTGTGCATGCGCGGCAAGCTTCAGATCGACGGGGTCGATGCGCATGAGCGGCTGGCCGCGCCTGGCGGTTTGCCCGGCATCCACCAGCCGCTCCAGCACCTTGCCGGAGACCCGGAAACCCAAGTCGCTCTGCACCCGGGCGGCTACGGTGCCGGTGAACGAACGTGACGCAGGGGGCGCACCCTGGACGATTGCAGCACGCACCAGCGGTGCCTCGGTGCGCGGATCGGATTGTGCTTTTCCGCCGCAAGCGACCAATGCAAACGGCAATACACAGATGGCTGTAGCGGTAACGATGCGAGGCCGGAGCATGAAAGTCCCCATTGACCGAAGTGATCAGGACCTTCATTGTTGTTCATGTGACCAATTTAGTCAATGGTCACAAATGCGTCAGGGCGAGAGGCTGCGCAGAACCAGGCCAGACAGTTGCGCCGGCGCTTCGTCGGTGTAGTCGAAGCTGTGCTGCAAGAGCAGCGGGTTGAGGTAAGGGCGCATCACCAGGTAGATCGCCATTGCGGTTTCATCGAGGGGTGTTTTGCGCTCGAAGTCTCCGCTCTGACGGCCCTCCTGCAAGATGTCCTGAAGTAACTTCTGGATGCGCCCTTCATAGGCAAGCACCGATTGCCAGCGCTCTGTGGCCGCCGATGCGGCAATCTCGTAAAGCTTGCGATCCTGGAAGAACAGGCGAAGGCTGGCCTCGATGAAGACTTTGAACATCCGCCGCAGCTTCTCCGGCGGCAGATCGGTCTCCGCAACAGCCGCTCTGACCTCGGTTTCGATCTCGCGCAGGCAGTTCGCGCAGATCATTTCGCCGATGGCTTGCTTGGACTCGAAGAACTTGTAGATGTATGCCTTGGAAAAACCGATGGCCTTGGCGAGATCCGAGACAGTCGTTTTTTCATAGCCGTAGCGGCTGAAGTGCTCGGTGGCCGCGGCCACGATCTGATCTCGCACCTCGTGGTCGGCCGGGCCCCGGGCTGGGGTGGGATAAGTACTGGTTTTAGTCATGGGCTCCAGCTTACGCCAGCCGCAAGCATTGGACAACTCGTGACCATTTGGTATTATGGTCACTAGCGTGTTGCCTATGAAGAAGCCCTATGCTGCCTAAACATACCCTTGCTGCACTCATTGTTGCCACCCTCTCGGCAGGCTGCGCGGTCGGCCCTGATTACGTCCGGCCAGACGCACCAATGTCGGAACGGTTCCTGGGCCAGGCAGCGGTCGACCATCGGCACGCGACTGGCAGTGCCGACCTCGCCACATGGTGGATGGGTTTCGGAGATCCGCAACTGACACGATTTGTGACCCTTGCGTTGGAACAGAATCTTGACCTCGCGCAGGCATCCGCTCGTATCGTTCAAGCACGTGCAGGACTTGGGATGGCAAATGCCGCGTTGCTGCCTTCCGGCAATGTCGGCGGCCAGGCAGCCAGGGTCTACCAATCCGTTGAAACGCCCTTGGGGCGAGTCTTGAACTCGACGCCCGGTTTCGACCGCTATGGCAATGCTTACGAGGCCAATGTCAGCGCGAGCTGGGAACTGGACCTGTTCGGCGGCCTGCGTCGCGGACGGGAAGCGGCGCTGGCCGAGTACCAGGCTTCGGAAGCTGGCGCAGCGGCCACGCGCCTGGCTGTGGCGGCACAGACCGCCGACATCTACATCAGTGTCCGTGGATTGCAAGCCCGTCTGAACGTTGCCCGGCGGCAGGTACAGACGCAGCAGGAACTGCTCTCAACCATCAACCTGCTGTATGGCAAGGGGTTGGCGGCCGAACTTCAGGTGAGGCAGGCCGAAGGAGCGCTCGCCCAGGTTCGGGCAACCGTTCCGCTCCTCGAGGCGGCCCTGGACGCGGCCATGAACGCACTGGATGTGATGCTGGGCTCGCCGCCCGGCACGCACAGGGCGGAGCTGGTTGAAGCTGGCGACATCCCGGTCGCGCCGCAACTCGGAGCGACGGGATCACCGGGTGACCTGCTCAGGCGCCGGCCTGACCTGATCGTGGCCGAGCGCCGCCTGGCCGCATCGAACGCGCGGATTGGTGTCGCCATTGCCGAGTACTACCCCAAGCTCTCCCTGAGTGGACTGATCGGCAGCGCGACCTCGTTGGCCGCTGGCAATTTGTTCACAGGCGGCGCCAGTCAGGCTGCCGGCGTGCTGGGTCTGCGCTGGCGTCTGTTCGACTTCGGCCGCATCAACGCGCAGATCAATCAGGCCAAGGGCCAGGAGGCCGAGATGCTGGCGGCCTATCGACTGGCCGTGCTGCATGCAACTGAGGACGTGGAAAACGCCTTTTCGGCCCTGGTCAAGCGCGAGGAGCAGGCTGCTGTGCTCGCTCAGGGAGTGGATTCGCTCGGCCGCGCGCGACGGGCTTCGTTTGCGGCATATCAAAAAGGTGTCGTCAGCCTCATCGAAGTCCTGCAAGCCGACGAAAACTTGCTACGCGCCTCCGATACGCGAGCACAGGCGCAAACGGAATCAGCACGCGCAGCGGTCGCTGCCTTCAAGGCGCTCGGTGGTGGTTGGCAACCCCGCGAATCCGAGGCGGTGGCAATCAGATAGCAACGGCACGCCAAGAGGGTGGGCGATGCCACGTGGCATGGATGGCGCGACAACTCGCGGCCTGGTCCTGCCCGGGGTGGCAGGGAAGTCAGTGCGAACTGAGGCGTCAGGGGGCAATATTTATTTCGGGCGGGTGTAGATTGGTACGAGACAGCGAAGCATATAACCTCCGCATTTTCAGAAGTGCACGGCCGATGTGCAGATGTGACCTAAAAGACCAAAGGTTGAAGGAACTGGGGGCTCACGCTGCCGGGAGGCGGGGAAAAATTGGTAGGAGCGTTGACCAGATTCATCTCGGCTCGGAGTGCGGCCCAGACAGCAGAAGGGCAGGAGATGACCAAGAATCGCAGTGGTAGATATCTTGATAGCCATCGCCAAGTGGTATATCTTTTGATATAAGTATTCACGAGAAACGGATTTCAAACTTTGAGCCGTAGCCGGAGAGGAGAATTTCGATCTCGGTATCGATGGTTTCTTTGGTCCATGTGACGAAGCGTCGCCAGTGGTACTTGGCATGTTTCCAGACGATTTCAATCAGGTTGAGTTCGGGGCTGTAAGGCGGCAGATGAAAGAGAACCATACGGTGCTCGAAGAGCCAGCGGTCCAGGATATCCTG
>NZ_KB903155.1:0-46652 GCF_000379565.1 Cupriavidus sp. UYPR2.512
AATCTGTTCAAGCACAAGAAGGCTCGCTACAGGGGATTGGCCAAAAACGGTGCGCAGTGCGACACCTTGTTTGCGCTGGCCAATCTGGTGATTGCAAAGAAAGCGTTGCTGCAATCAATGGACAATTCCGTCTGCAAGGCGGCATAAGGCGTGAAACCCGGGGCAAAAGCCCCAAAAAATGAAAATTTCCAACTGGCAAGCCGTCAAATCTGCTGTTGGTTGACAAAAAAAATCGGCATCACACTGGCAACGCTGCGCGCTGACGCTTTGTTCAGCGATTCCCTAGCACTCCTAGGAAAGCTGTTTTCGAATCAACGCTACCTTTGCCTGAGTGCCATTCACCCAATAACCACCCAAGAAGCATGAGCTCCACATGGAACAGACCGTACGGGAACGGGCGAGGAGTCAGGACGCTTGCCAGAGCAATCACCAGGATGCACGTGGTCCATGCCGCGTAAATTCTGCTCGGCCATGTGTTCCAGCCGAGAAATACGAATATCGTCATAAGAGCGTAGAAAGCCATTTCGAACTTCAGGCTCCAGAATACGCCGATCAGGTTACTCACCCCGACAAAGCCTTGGAGCATTGTCAGATTCACAAGCACGTCAACCGAACCTGCCCCCGTTGGCAAGTCAAATACTCCGGCCGCGCTCATGAGCACGGCAACGGCGATCGATATCCAATAAATAGGATACAGCCGCATGATGCGGTGCCCCCAAAATACACCCAAACTTGACGCTCCGTTTATGGAGCGCGGAATGATGTACCCGCTGATCAAAAAGAACAGCGAGACGCCAGCCTGGCCAAATTGGAAAGTTGAGCTGATGAGGTCTCGCAAAAACTCGGAATGCCCCTCGCCGAAGTGAGAGAGAACCACAAGCAGCACCGCAACACCGCGCAGCGCATCCAGAAATTGCAACCTATTTCTATCCACCTCGCACCCCCTCCATGATTTCCCCTGAACCTTATCGCATCTGATCGGTCCACCATAGACGAGCCTCAACTTTGGGGGATCTGGGAAAAGCAAGCCACGGACTACGTCGCCATCTCATCCGACATGAAGCCGACAAATACCTGCTGCTTTGCGAACTCATCATATGCCTGCGCGATGAAGTTCGAGTCCATGGAAGGGGTGAAACTTACGTATCAATTTTCGACGTGCTGCCATGTTTCCCCGCCTGTGATCTTCGCGGGGCGAAGTCAGGCTACGCGACCGTAATGATCCTCAAAGCGTACGATGTCATCCTCGCCGAGATAAGAGCCAGACTGAACCTCTATGAGCTCAAGTGGAATTTTTCCAGGGTTCTCTAATCGATGGGTTGCGCCAATGGGAATATACGTAGATTGGTTTTCGGATAGAAGCATTTCTTTATCGCCATTGAATACTTTGGCTGTACCTCGCACCACAATCCAGTGCTCAGCTCGATGGTGATGCATCTGAAGACTGAGTGAGGAATTTGGATTAACGATGATTCGCTTCACCTGGAAGCGATCACCTCGATCAATTCCTTCATACGAACCCCACGGACGAAAAACTTTACGATGTGTGATCGATTCCTGCCGGCCGCTAGCTGCTAATCTAGCGACTACCTTTTTAACATCTTGGGATTTATCTTTGGTCGCGACGAGAACGGCATCGGCAGTTTCAATAATAATTAGATTATCTACGCCAATGGCCGCAACCATGCGATGCTCTGCTCTGATGTAGGTGCTATTCACTTCTTCGATCAAAACATCGCCGATTAGGCTGTTTTCGTTTGGATCAACCGGGGCCACAGCCGCAAGAGCATCCCAAGAACCAACATCGCTCCAACCTAGGTCAGTTGCTGCAACGACGACTGCGCGCTCGGTTTTCTCCATTACGGCGTAGTCAATGGAGACGTTTGGCGTTGTTTCGAACGCGGCCCTATCGAGTCGGATGAAATCCAGATCACGGGTACTTTTCGTTAGCGCCGCCTCGCACTGATCCAAAACAGCCGGGGCGTGGTGTCGAAGTTCGTCGAGATAAGTTGACGCCTGCAGCATGAACATCCCGCTGTTCCAGAGATGGCTGCCATCCTTCAGAAACCGGCTAACCGTAGCCGAATCTGGCTTTTCGACAAAATCCT
Source organism: Cupriavidus sp. UYPR2.512 (assembly GCF_000379565.1). Lineage (NCBI taxonomy): Bacteria > Pseudomonadati > Pseudomonadota > Betaproteobacteria > Burkholderiales > Burkholderiaceae > Cupriavidus > Cupriavidus sp. UYPR2.512. The sequence continues at coordinate 2,109 of NZ_KB903155.1, forward strand.
CTACTAGATATACACCATCTTCCGGACTCAAGGATTTGCCGCACCGGATGTAGCCATAGCCAGTGTGGGGTTCGGTCGGTCGTATGCCAAATGTTATCAGATGGCCATCTTTGGCGATCTCGGCCGCGGCGGTGGCTAACTCAACAAAAATCTGATCGTTCCGAATAATGTGATCCGCGGGTAATACCAGCAGGATGCTGTCCGGGCTTATCTCCGTCGCGAGAAGCGAAGCCACTGCTGTGGCAGGAGCAGTGTTTCTGCCGACGGGCTCGAGTACTATTGACGACGGGATCACGGCGATGTCGCTTAGTTGCTGAGCCACTAGAAAACGTTGCTCCAAGTTCGTCACTACGATAGGTTGCCTGACGTTCTTGATTCCATTCAAGCGAAGGACCGTCTGCTGGAGCAACGTATGGTTGCCAACTAGTTGTAGATACTGCTTCGGATAGCCACCGCGCGACATTGGCCAAAGCCGCGTTCCGCTTCCACCACAGAGGATGACAGGGTAAATGTTCATTCTCTTCCTAAAATTCAAATAGGGGACTGGGTGATTAGAGATGCATAGACCTTAGTCACCAACTACAGATGTGGCACGTGCAGACTCAACGGTTGCGGTGTTACTAGCGGAAGCTGCCAATGAAAGGAGCAGGCTTTCGTAGGAATTTAGTATCTTATCCCACGTGAAACTATCCGCGTGGCGCTTGATGCTGGATTTCCGCATCTCCGAGAGTGGTGCATTCCCGTTGATAATTTCCTCGATTCGCATTTCGCATTCATCTTCATCTGAAAAATACAATGCTTTAGACCCAGCAACCCAGCGATTAAATGAGTTGTCATGCGCGAGGACGGCCGAACCGGCCCCCAAGGCCTCAACTAAAGAGGGGTTCGTTCCGCCGACTGTATGTCCATGGATGTATGCGGAATTGTAAGCACGCAATGCAGAGAGTGTTTGCTTTTCATATATGGCGCCAGGAAATATTACCTCGGAACTGGCAGAGTCGAGAACTTCACGATGAAAACTATTGGAGTCGGGCGTATACTTTCCTAGAACAACAAGCTTGCTGTCGCGTTTCTTTCTGGAGAACGCTTTTACTATTTCGAGTATTGAATTCTCCCGTTCCGGGCGAGCAATTATTGTGAAATAGTTGAACGGTTGAAGTCCGAGCTTCTGTAGATCGTCAATGTTTGCGGCGTGAATCGGATCGGCCCCATAGGGAATCATGGTGATTTTGTCTCTGCTCACCCGCGTTGCGAGATGAGTAGCGATATCAGGATGATCGGCAATCAGATGGTTGCCGACGATGCAACCGATTCTTTCGTTAAACCACAACCAGAGTCGCTCGTGAGTTTTCCACTTGTCTCGCTTCCACTCAATGCCATCCATGTTGATGACGTTGGTAATGCGACTGAAACGATATGGTGCACAAAAAATAGCCGTGTTGTAGCCGAGCGTCAGAACGAGGTCGTAGTTGGATTGTAAAACGTGTCTTACTGAGCGCCAGTCGAACGATATCGTTCCCAAGGCGCCAGTCCGGCCGACGGGAATTACGACACGGTCGATGCCTTCCCATCGGTCCGTGCGTATTGACCCGGGTTGCCCTTCTTCCTGGCAATATACAGTTACCTGCCAGCCGACCTTTACCAGGTGGAGTGCCAGGCGTTCAGCGAATGTTTCAAACCCACCATGGCGGGCAGGTACGCCTCGGGTCCCGAGAATGGCTAGACTCTTCCTCGCAGTAGTCTTGGGCATGAAGTGTATTCCTTGGGTCGACTCGAGTTTTGTGCAAACTATTAATATTCTTTTGGCAAAAAAACATTCGACGGATTTATGCAGTCCGTTTATAGGAAATAATCAATTTCTTTGAATGTTTTCCCTTCTGCATCTTTGGCGGAGACTACAGGTGTAGCTGTGATCGGCCATTGAATGGAAAGTGATGGGTCATTCCAGAGCAGTGATCGTTCGTGCTCCGGATGCCAATAATCGGTTGTCTTGTAAAGAAACTCAGCCGACTCGGATATCACGACAAATCCGTGCGCAAAGCCCTCGGGCACCCAAAGCTGCCTCTTGTTCTCAGCCGACAGCGTAACACCCACCCACTTGCCAAAGTTCGGTGAGTTGCGACGCAGGTCCACAGCTACATCGAAGACTTCCCCGGTCACGGCGCGGAGAAGCTTGCCTTGAGGGTGCTCAATTTGATAATGCAGCCCGCGCAAAACGTTGCGCGCCGAGCGCGAATGATTATCCTGCACAAATTCACGCTTGAGCCCAGTCGCAGCTTCAAAGGACTTTTTATTGAAGCTCTCAAGGAAGAATCCACGTTCGTCGCTAAATACCTTGGGTTCGATGATTAGAACCTCGGGTAGGGCGGTGGGAATAACATGCATGCTCATTTGATAGCTTCTAAAATGATTTGCGTCAGGTATTTGCCATAGCCGTTCTTCGACAGCGGTGTGGCGAGTCGAGCCACCTGCTCGGAATCGATCCACTTGTTGCGGTACGCGATCTCCTCAGGGCACGCCACGACGAGCCCCTGCCGATTCTGCAGCGTGGCAATAAAACTAGCAGCTTCGAGCAGCGAGTCGTGGGTGCCGGTATCCAGCCAGGCGTAGCCGCGGCCCATGATTTCAACGTCGAGCTGCGCCATGCTGAGATAGCGCTTGTTGACATCGGTGATTTCGAGCTCGCCGCGGGCCGACGGGTTGATGTCCGCCGCAATGTCGCAGACCTGGTTGTCGTAGAAGTACAGGCCCGTGACGGCATAGTGCGAGCGCGGCTGGGCCGGCTTTTCCTCGAGTGAGACCGCGCGGAAGTCTTTGTCGAACTCCACTACGCCGTAGCGCTCAGGGTCGTGCACGTGATAGGCGAATACCGTGGCGCCTTCCTTTTGTGAGGACGCGCGCTCGAGCTGGCGCACAAGGTCGTGGCCATGAAAGAGGTTGTCGCCCAGGATGAGCGTAGAAGGATCGTTGCCGATGAAGTCGCGGCCGATAATGAAGGCCTGCGCCAGGCCGTCCGGCGAGGGTTGCACGGCATATTGGAGGTTGATGCCCCAGTCGCTGCCGTCGCCGAGCATGTCGGCGAAGCGGGGCGTGTCCTCCGGCGTGGAGATGACGAGGATGTCGCGGATCCCTCCCAGCATCAGCGTGGACAGCGGATAGTAGATCATCGGCTTGTCGTACACGGGCAGCAGTTGCTTGGACACCGAGCGGGTGATCGGATAAAGCCGAGTGCCGGAACCGCCGGCGAGAATAATGCCTTTGCGCATGGTGCGAATACTCAGTGGAGGATCTGGTCCAGCAGCAATCGAATGCCTTGTTGCCAGTCCGGGAAATGGATGCCGAAGGTCTCGCGCAGCTTGCTGGTATTCAGCCGTGAATTGGCAGGACGTGGCGCCGGCAATGGGTACGCGGTAGCCGGAATTGCTTCGATGTGCTCCAGGTTCACCTGTAGCGGGACGCCCCGAGCTGCTGCCATGCGTAGCACCTCAGTGGCATAGCCATGCCAGCTTGTCTCGCCAGCGGCCGCCAAGTGGTAGACGCCGGCGGCAAACGCGGCTGGCCCACCAGACAGCCAGTGGCGCGCCACAATCTGGGCAGTTACGTCGGCTATCAACGAGGCGGTTGTGGGCGCACCGAACTGGTCAGCGATAACGCGCAAGCTGTCGCGCTCGCGGCCGAGCTTGAGCATGGTCTTGGCGAAGTTGCTACCGTGCGCGCCGGCCACCCAGCAGGTGCGCAGCACTAAGGCCTGCGCGCCGGCCGCGGCGATGGCCTGCTCGCCGGCGAGTTTGCTCTTGCCATAGACGGATTGCGGGTTGACTATGTCGGTCTCAACATAGCTGCCGTCCTTGCTGCCGTCGAATACGTAGTCGGTGGAGTAGTGCACCAACAAGCTGCCCAGCGTCTTGGCTTCCTCGGCCAGGACGCCCGGCGCAACACTGTTGATGGCGTAGGCTGCCTCGATGTCGGTCTCGGCCTTGTCCACGGCGGTGTAGGCGGCGGGATTGACGATCACGTCTGGGCGAAGCTCGCGCACAACGCGGCGCAATTCGTCCGGTCGCGAAAGGTCGCAGCCGGCGCGATCGAGTGCTACCACGCGACCCAGCGGCGCCAAGCTGCGGCGCAGTTCGAAGCCCACCTGACCGCTGCTTCCCGTTACAAGGAGCGTCGGGATTGAGGGGGTCTTATGCCGCATATTGCTTTGCCACCCAGTTGCGATACTCACCTGACATCACATCCTGTACCCAGCCTTGGTTATCCAAGTACCACTGCACGGTCTTGCGTAGGCCGGTCTCGAAGGTCTCAGCCGGCCTCCAGCCGAGTTCGCGCTCGAGCTTGCGCGCATCGATGGCGTAGCGCCGGTCATGGCCGGGACGGTCCTTAACAAAGGTGATCTGGTTGCGATATGAACCAGCAGCCTTCGGACGCAACTCATCGAGCAGGTCGCACAGCGTGTGTACGACGTCGAGGTTGGTCTTCTCGTTCCAGCCGCCCACGTTGTAGGTCTCCCCCAGGCGGCCATGTGCAAGCACCTCGCGAATGGCGGCACAGTGGTCGCCCACATAAAGCCAATCGCGCACGTTCAGACCATCGCCGTACACGGGAAGCGGCTTGCCGCCTAGCGCATTGGAGATCATCAGTGGAATCAGCTTCTCGGGGAAGTGATAAGGGCCATAGTTATTCGAGCAGTTCGTGGTCAGCACCGGCAGCCCATAGGTATGGTGATAGGCACGCACGAGATGGTCGGATGCCGCTTTGGAGGCTGAATATGGGCTGTTAGGCGCATACGCGGTGGATTCCGAGAACTGCCGGTCATTAGGGCCGAGCGAACCAAATACCTCGTCGGTAGACACGTGGAGGAAGCGGAAGGCCGCACGGGCTGCGTCGTCCAGGCCGCCCCAGTAAGCGCGTACGGCCTCCAGCAGCGTGAAGGTGCCGACGATATTGGTCTGGATAAACTCGGCGGGGCCACTGATCGAGCGATCGACGTGACTTTCAGCGGCGAAATGCACCACGGCGCGCGGGTTGTAGGTGGTCAGCAGGCGGTTCAGGGCGGCACGGTCGCAAATATCCGTCTCCGAGAAAACGTGACGGCTATCGCCGTCGAGCGAGGCCAGCGTCTTGAGATTGCCGGCGTACGTGAGCTTGTCGACGTTGACTACTTCGTCGGCGTTGGCATCGGCCAGCCAGTCCAGAACGAAGTTGCCTCCGATGAAGCCCGCACCGCCCGTAACGAAAATACAGTTGCGCATAGATGAATAAGGGAAAGGGTTAGGCGGAGGCGGCCATGGATGTGGTCGCACCCACAAGCGGGGTGCTACTTCTGCCACCGCGAAAAGGCGCCCAGGTGCATCAGCTTGTTGTGAAACTCCCGATTGAGCGCCTGCGCTTTGCCCGGGATACTTGCCCACCACGAGCAGAGCTAAAGAACACGATGGCGGGTGCGAGATATAACCCCACGGCGTGAGCTGTGCGGTAGCCTTGAGGCTCGGACGGACAGATCAGTACGCATTCCGCCCCGTCCACCCCTTGAACGCCGTCCAGAAAATAATCCTCACATCCATCCAGAACGACCAGTTCCGGATATAGAAGATGTCGTGCTCCACCCGCTTGGCCATCTTGTCCAGGGTGTCGGTCTCGCCGCGGTAGCCGTTGATCTGGGCCCAGCCCGTGATGCCGGGCTTGACGCGGTGACGCATCATGTAGAAGTCCAACTGCTCCTTGTACATATTGTTATGCGCCATGGCATGCGGCCTCGGGCCAACCACGCTCATCTCGCCCCTGAGCACATTGATAAACTGCGGCAGCTCATCCAGGCTGGTGCGGCGCAGGAAGGCGCCGATCGGCGTGATGCGGCTGTCGCCTTTGGTGGCTTGCGTGACGGTGCCATGCTCGGCGTGGACCTTCATGCTGCGGAACTTGTAGACGTGGATGACGCGGCCGTCCATGCCAAGGCGCTCCTGCTTGAAGAAGACGGGGCCGGGCGAGTCGCGCTTGATCAGGATGCCAATGATCAGGAACAGCGGCGACAGGGCGATGAGGACGAGCGCAGCAAAGGTGCGGTCGAAGATGGCCTTGATCGTGCCGCGCACGCCGAGCGCGGGCGGTCTGTTCATTTCCACCGCGGGCATGCCGAGGAAGTTGCCGACGTTGTGGTTGAGCAGGTCGAAGTCGAGCACGCTCGGCATCCACTTGATGTCAATGAAGTCATTGCGCAGGGAGAAGTTGATCTCCTGCATCAGGCGGAACTCGCTCATCGGCAGGGTCAGCCAGATCTCATCGATCCCCTGATCGCGTGCGAACTCGGGGATTTGGGCGCTATCGGTGATGCGCCGGCGTCCTTCCGGAGTGGGCTCGCCTTCGGGGGCGTAGATGCCGCTGATCTTGAATCCGGTGGCGTGGCTGGCGGTCGCGCGGCGGTACATCTCCTGTCCGGTACGGCCATAGCCAACGATAAGCACGCGCTTGCTGTTGGCGCCGGTGACGCGCAACAGGTTGAGAACGACGCGGCTGGCCACGCGCAGGCCCAGCAGGCCGGCCAGCGAGAAGGCGTACCAGTAAACCATCCACAAGCGGGAGAGGGCGTCGGCCTGGTGCAGCAGGTAGGTCAGCAGAACGCTGATCAGCCAGACCAGGCTCCAGGCGGACAGCAGGCGCGTGGCGAGCGAGAACAGGCTGCGGCCGCGCCATGAGCTGTAGAGGTCGAACCCGGGCAACACGATGAAGGCGATCGCGCAGCCAAAGTACTGGACGAACAGGTGGATCGGGGCGTGCGCGCTGGCAAAGCGCGCTTCAGTGGCCAGTATTGCCGCAAGCCAGATGGCGCCGGCGTCGAGCAGGCGAACCATCAGCGCGAGCTGATCGTGATGCCTGGCAAACATATCGCGATAGACACCCATTTGCTTCCCCCGAAGCGTTCGCGTAATGGGCGCTCAAGCGAGTGCCCATACCTTTTGTCTCCTCCGAACTTGCAGGCCGCGCACAGGGTCGGCCAGGCTCGTCGCTGGCATGCATCTTGGTGTGCATGCTCTTGGCGCGGACAAAGCAGAGTCGTGCGGGACTGCATTGCGGCAGTCGGTTCCATGGCGTGGCTGCGGTCAGCTAGCGACCGGCCACTGGCCGCATCCTTGAGTGCCGTCCCTGGAACTGCAACGCTCTCTTCCTGCCGGCGCGCTGGTGGCGCCGGTGTGCTTCGTGTTTCTGGTGCGAATAGTGCGGTGCAGCGTGACCCGTCGGTACCCTGCGTAAGAAGGGAAAGTGGGGCGATGTTTGTGTGGCACCTTTACGTCGAGACCTTCCGTTTTGAGACGCATGGTCAAGTGCGAGGGGCCGCCACGGCTAGAGTCTTGCGTTGGCATTGCGCGCAACGCAGTAGTGCCGATCTCAAGCCGGTGTCACGGCAATCTTCAGCAGGATGCAGCAAGACATGAAAGGAAACGTTTTTACCCGCGATGAGCTGGATGCCTATTTTTCTTCCTTCGTGGGCATGGAGGGAGGCAACCCGGCGGCAGCGGTCTGGATTTGCGATCATGTGCCCACCACGGTGGGCTTGCCGCTGGCGGCGCCGCTGGCTCCGCAGCGAGTGCCGAACGCCTGGGACGCGCACTTTCGTGTCGCTCACGCACACGATATGGCAAGGTGGCAGACGCACCAGCGCATCGCGCGCATCATGTCGGCGGCCTGGGAAATGGTGTTGTTCGCCCGGCGCGATAACTGCAGCTGGCAGCGCTATCTTGCCGAGTATCTCTACCGTGCACGCGGCTGGGAATTCAAGCTGAGCCTGTTTCCGTTGCCGACTCGCGCGGACAACGGGCTGCCCTGGAAGCGGCTGTATGGTCAGCAGCCCGAACTCAATCCCAAGGTCAACTACCTGTCAATGTGCCGCAACGGCGGACGCTTCCGCTTCATCGAGGCATTGCGCCGGCGCCAGCGCCCCAAGGTGGTGATCTGCCTGGGCGAGCGTCACGAGGATGACTACCTGCACGCGTTTGGCATGCGCGGCCAGCCATACACCGAGCATGTCCTGAAGCCGGCTGACCAGGTACGGGTACTGCGCGTCTACCAGGACCAGGGCACGCGCCTGGTTGTCTGCCCGGCGGTGGCCGGCGCTGCCGGCCTGGGATCAGACGTCCTGTTGAATGCAATGGGGCACTTCATCAGCCAGTGGCTGACGATCGCCGATTTCCAGATGCGGCCAGAAGAGCCCGATCGGCGCCGACAGGAAGAGACCGAAGCCTCGGTGTGACACCGTTTGGCCACTGCGGCCGCGGTGTCATCACGCGGCATGACGCTGCATCCATTGCTGATAATCCTTGCCCTGGACTGCGTTCGCGGCTTGCCAGAAGGCACGGTTGCCGGCGTCGGTGGCGTAGGCCCGCAGGTCGCGCGGTGACATGCCGAGGGTGCGGCGGAATGCGCGCGTAAAGTCGGACGGGCTGTTGAAGCCCAGCCCGTAGGCGATGTCGTTGACAGCCAGGTGAGGGTAGCGCACCAGGTCCTGCGCGGCAGCCCGCAGCCGGCTCTTGCGGATATAGGCTTGCACGCCGCCTTCGGGTTCGAACAAGCGGTAAAGGGTGGCTCGCGAGATTTCCAGCTTTGACAGCAGCCTGGTGGGCGACAGTCCGGCCTGGCCGGGATCGGCGTCTATCAGCCGACGGGCGCGTGCCAGTACGGCGCTGCGCACCGCGGCGCGAGCGCTGCTGTCCAGGCCCACGCCTCGCCGCAGGGCCCCGACCAGCAGCTCCACGCCGGTGTGCATGGCGTGCACGGCGGCCTCGGGTGTCATGGTTGGCAGATCGCGACTGAGCGCGACGGCGTGTGCGACGGCCAGTCGGCTCAGCGGTGTGTCGGTTTCGACGATGCGTCCGTGCGCGGCCTCGGCTTCCATGAAAATGGCATCCATCGTTATGCGCGGGACGAAGAACGAGAGCGCGCGTGTGGCCTCGCGCCGCATCTCAATCGGCTGCCCAAGGTCCGTCAGCAGAATACCTCCGTGGCGCGGCTGCGGATTGCGGCGCTCACCCACCACTAAGCCGGCGCTGCCTTCGACGAAGACCTGTATCGCGTGATGCCGTGCCGAGTCAGTCGAGATACGCGCGAGGCTGCGTTGCAGCGTGACGCCGTCACAGCGGCAGTCCGTGAAGGACATGTCCGCGATCAGGTAGCGGTCAATGGCTGCGTGGAAGGGCGCAAGGAGGCTGTCGCGCGTGACGTCCAGGTCCATGACGTGCCCAACGCGTTGTCGCCACGCAAGTATCTGACCTCTGGCGGCCTGCGATCCATCGGCACCTACCTCGAAGTGGCTGTGCGGCAAGCGTTCGGGTTCGGCGCGCGTGAGCCGGCTAGCGCGGCGCGGTGAGGCAGGGACGTTTAGCACTATCGATGACGCGAAGCTTGGTGACTGGTTACCGGCCGGTGCAGAACAGAACATCGGCGCACGAGGGCGACTTTAACCCAAACGCACGACGTACGTGTGACAGGCGGGCACGCTTGTAGCTTGACTTGCTATGGGTTTATTGAGGCCTCGCGCGCGTAATTGCCGTGATATTGCGTTGAACGTTACCCCGCTTACGAAGGGAAACGAGATGACAACGTATCCCTCGAATGGGGGGAGAAAACACGCGGATTCGCGCGCAGAATCCGGCCGCTGCCTAGTTTGTGTGGTGCAACAAATCGCTGAGCGGGGGCTCAGCCTTTTGGCATCCTTTACTCACCCACGCGGTAGAGGCATGAAAACAGAACCGAATACAGTGTTTACGCGTGAACAGCTCGAAGAATATTTCGCGTCGTATGTAGGGATGGAAGGGGGAAATCCGGACGCGCCAGTCTGGTTTTGTGACAGTTCACCGCATCCGAGAGCCGAGTCGATGGTGGCGCCGCTGGTTCCGCACGCGCAACCCAGTGCGTGGGACGCTGCGTACCGCCACAAGCACCGCGACCACATGGAGCGCTGGCAGTCGCACCAGAAGATTGCAAGGATCATGGCCGCAGCGCGCGCACATTTCTTCAACACGTCCCTGGGCGAGCGGGACTGGAAGCATTACTTCGACCATCATCTGTACGCGCCGCACGGCGCGGAGTTCAAGCTCAGCCTGTTTCCGCTGCCAGCGCGCCTGATTAACCAGACACCGTGGTCGACGGCATTCCGCGGCCAGCCGGAGCTTGTGCCCAGGCAGCGTTACCTCGAGCTTTGCCGCGACGGTCAGCGTTTCGCCTTCATCGACAGGATCCGCCGGCTCTGGAAGCCAAAGGTGGTGGTATGCCTGGGCGAGCGGCACGCCGACGATTTCGTGCAGGCGTTCGCTCTCGGGAATGTGCGCGGCGCCGACCACATCCTGCAGCCCGCTGACTTGCCCAAGACCCTGCGCGTGCTGGAGCACGACGGCACCACGTGGATTATCTGCCCGGCATTGGCCGGCGCAGCGGGATTGACGTCAGACGTGTTGCTTGACGCAATGGGGCAATACATTGCCGGCTGGCTGGGACCGGGCGATTTCCCTGCGCTCTGCTCTGGTGCAGACGGCTGTTAGCAAGGCCGTAGTGAGTCACGGCGGACGTGCGTTGGCGATGCTGCAGTGCGGCTTACGAGGCTGCGCGCAAGCACAGGCTATCCCCCGCCAAGTAGGGGTGACACAGATTTGGGGATTTGTTTATCTGTGTGCTGGCGCGATCTGCAAGCTGCTGCAGCAAAAACCGCTTGCGAGCCGAAGCGTGGCACGACAGGGCAGCGTAGGGCGCCGGAGACTGTGTGCGGCAGTATTCCGTCGCAGGATTACCCACCATGTATCGACGTACCGAAGTATCGATCTCAGGAGAGAGAAGCGTGCAAACCAAAACCCGGAACATCTTCACCCTCGGCATCATGGCTGCCGCCGCGGCAACGCTTGTTGCTTGCGGTGGCGGCGACGATTCGCCCTCGCCGTCCCAGCCTTCTGCCACCGTGAGCGGCAAGGCGGTGGACTTCTACCTGTCCGGCGCGACGGTCACCTTCCTCGATTGCAGCAACAAGACCGCGACGACGAATGCAACCGGCGACTTCACCTTCCCGGCCGGTTGCACCACGAGCGCGCTCAAGGTGACCGGCGGCACCGATATCGGTACTAACCAGCCGTTCACCGGGGTGCTGCAGGCACCGGCGGTGACGTACAAGGAGGGCGTGACACCGGTGATCTCGCCGCTGACCACGCTGGTGGCGCAACTCGGCCCGACCCAGGCCGCAGCACTGGCGGAGAAGCTCGGCCTGGCAGGCAAGGACCTGGCCACGCTGGACCCGATGCAGGACGCTGCCACGCTCAGGGCGGCGGTCGTGGTACAGCAACTGGTCGACCAGGTCGCCAAGACGCTGACGGGCCTGGCCACGGGTGGCACGCTGACCGCCGAGGCTGCGGCCGCAGCGGCTGCCAAGGCGGTCGCCAGCGCCGTGGCCGGCGCGTCGGGCACGGCTGACCTGGCCAGCAGCGCGCTGGTGTCGAACGTGGTGTCTGGCGCTGTGCAGAACGCCCAGAGCGGCCTGCCCGCGAGCCTGCAGTCGAACATTGCCGCCGTGGCAGCCAACGTGGCCGCACTGGCCGGCCCGCTGATCACGAGCCAGGTGTTAAGCGTGAGCACGGCGCTGAACGACATCGCGCTGAGCAGCAGCCCGGCTGATACGCTGTCGCAGCTGAAGGCAAGCGGATCGATCAACGTCGTGACCGAGAGCGCCCAGTCCTCCACGACCACCGCGCTGGTCAAGGCCGTGACGCCGACCGCTCTGACCGATGCGTCGAACGCGGCCAAGCTGGCCGCGCTCGGCGACGCCGTGTCGACCGGCAATACCGCCGAGATCCAGCAGGCAGCCGCGGACCTGGGCAGTGCGGTGGACAGCACCGCGATCAACAACGTGGCGAACGCGGTCAAGCTGACCAACTACGTCCTGCTGTCCAACCTGACGATCAACGGCCAGGCTTACCCGATCACCGACACGATCTCGGTCACGGGCGGCACGCTGAGCTCGATCAAGGTCGCGCTGACGCAGAATGGCGATGCCTTCAATGGCGGCCCGTCGCAAGTGCGCGCTGGCCTGAGCTATGCCTACGGCGGCAACCAGGTCGACGTCATCATCGAGAACGTGACGCTGACGTTCAACGGGTCGCAACTGGTGGATGTGGTGGTGCCGGCCAACACGACTTATTCGTTCGAGATCAGCGGCAATGTGTCGGCTGCCGCAAGCCTGACCAATGGCGTGGCGGACAACCTGTTCGACAGCGCCAATGGCGGCTCGCTGAACCTGCCGTTCACGGTGTTCCTTGGCAAGCTCAAGTCTGCCGGCGCGCTGAGCCAGGCGCAGGTTGACGCCCTCACGCCGAAGTCACCCAGCACGTTCCCCGTGACGTTTGCGCTGACAGGTATTAGCGGCAAGGACGTGAAGCTGGGTGCGCTGGTCGACGGCAACGTGGAGAACGCCAAGACGGCGTCGGTGAGGACTGACGCGGCCAAGGTGACCGGCGACGGCCTCAAGACTACGGTTACGCTCAACCCCTGACCGGCGCGTAGTGGTGCCTTCCGCCAGGATGGGGAAGGCCATGCCCCCGGTCATCCGGACGCATGCCTCAGGGCAGTGCCACGGGTGGCCGGGTTCTTTTTGTGTCTGCGTCGAGTCCCTGGGGACGCGCCACGAATGAGGCTTGCCCCGCGGCCTCGGAGTCTTCTATGCAGCTGTTTCGCAAGCGCCGGCTGGATCAAGCCTGCGCGCTGATGCTGGGCCTGTCGTGCGCGGGCGCGGCCAGCGCCGCGCCGGACGATGTATTCATGCTGGCCGAGCCCGCCACGGGCGAGTTCACCTCGGTGCGGGTGGAGGCCAGCTACGACATGGTCAATAGCACCGTGGATGTCTTCAACCTGCGCGGGCGGCAGGGCCCCGTGTCGGACAACGCCGGCGACTATAGCGGTGGCAAGCTGATGCTGGGCTACAAGTTCTCGCCGTATTGGTCGGGGTCGGCCACGTACTGGCGCCGCGGTATCGATTACGGACAAGACCATAACCAGATCGACAGCTGGATGTTGGCCATGCACTACGACCCGCTGGCCGAGCCTGGCGCGCGCGATCGCATCATGGTGCGCTTCTCGCTATGGGGAGACCACTCCGGCAGCCTGAACCGCTCGACGCCGGTCACGGTTCGCAACACGACCTTCAACAGCCTCACGGTGAACAATGCGAATGACGTCCAGGGCCAGGCCGACGTCATCTTCTCGGGCGAGCTGACCGAGCGCAACCAGCTCACGGGTTTCGTCGGGCTCGGGATCAGCCGTGTGAGCATCGGGAGCATCAATACCCGTCTGCAGCAAGGCAATTGCAACTTCAATGTTTCCATCGGCTCTGACAATATCGCCAACGGCGCGCTGGCCGCACCGTGCCGCGCTGGCAATGCCACCCTCCAGTCGGCCTCGTTCGCAGTTGATGCCAGCCGGTTCGGGATCAATTTCAACGACGATTTCAACTACACGGCCGGCTACCTGAACCTGGGCGGCTCATGGCGCTGGAAGTACGAGAACTTCGCCGCGCGGCTGGGCTACCAGTTCCAATACCTGCTGCGCAGCAATGTCGATAGCCGCGCGGAAACCTATGGCTACTCGCCGATTCGCTCGAACCATACGCTGGGGCTGGAGCTTTCGTATGCGGTAGTGAAGAACGTGGAGGTGTTCCTGCGCGGCCAGGCGTCGCTGTACAACTTCGTCGGCACCATTCCGTTCCTCTATAACGCCACGACCGCTGGCAAGCTGGACCGGTACTACGGCTACGGCTCGATCGGCATTCGCTTCTCCGGGTTCTGAAATCGAGATCCAGACCCGGTCCCTCTCTTTCAACAGACATAGAATGGCTTGGAGGCGCGTGTAGCTGGCCAAGTAGTAGCGTTGATTCCTGTTTGTCACCAAGCCAATTTCGCTATGTCGCAATACACCCGGCTTGCAGTTCGAACCTTGGGCATCGGTACGCTCATCGTTACCGTGGCCGTAGTCTTCCGGCACGCATATCTGCGCGTTGCCGCCGAGGCCGGCATTGCCAGCCCAGCAGAGGCGCCCAGGGCAACGATGTTGAAGCAATGCGAGGCTATGCACAGCCGCCTGAAGAGTCACCATGTTTCCGAAAAAGCCGCAGAAGCAGACCGGGATCCGCGCGCCCTTTGTATCGAATCGTGATTGCACGGGCGCTGACATCGCTGCTGGATAAACAGCGACGCTTGCAGTCTTGTTCGTGAACCACCGTATGCGAAACCGCACGGACGGTGGTGTGAGAGGGTTGAGGGGGGCTCACCAACTCAATGGCAGGCAGCTTTGTCAGGCAACCACGCTGTCTGCCGGGTGATGGCCATGCTGCTCCAGGTAGCTGCGGAAGTCGGCGCCGACTTCCTGGTGCTTCAGCGCGAACTCCACGGTCGCCTTCAGGTAGCCCAGTTTGCTGCCGCAGTCATAGCGGCGGCCCTGGTAGCGATAGGCCAGCACCTGCTCCTGGCTTAGCAGGGACTGGATCCCGTCGGTCAGCTGGAACTCGCCGCCGGCACCGGGCTTCAGCTCGCGCAGGTGGTCGAAGATGCGCGGCGTCAGGATATAGCGGCCGACCACGCCCAGGTTGGAGGGGGCATCTTTCGGCGCGGGCTTTTCCACGATGCCGGACATCTTGATGACGCCCTCGTCCCATTCGCGTCCGTCGACTACGCCATAGGAGCGGCTCTGCTCCGGCGCGATCTCTTCCACGCCCAGCACCGAGCAGTTGTAGTGGTTGTAGATGTCGACCATCTGCTTCATCACCGGCGGATTGCCGTCGATCAGGTCGTCGGCCAGCATGATGGCAAAAGGCGCGTCGCCCACCAGCTTGGCTGCGCACAGCACCGCGTGGCCCAGGCCCAGTGCTTCGGGCTGGCGCACGTAGAAGCACTCGACGTTGGCCGGCTTGATAGAACGGACCGCGTCCAGCAGCGCCTGCTTGTTCTTGGCCTCGAGCTCCACTTCCAGTTCGTAGGCCTTGTCGAAATGGTCCTCGATCGCGCGCTTGGAGCGGCCGGTGACAAAGATCATCTCGGTAATGCCGGCGGCCATGGCTTCTTCCACGGCGTACTGGATCAGTGGCTTGTCGACGACGGGCAGCATTTCCTTCGGGCTCGCCTTAGTGGCGGGGAGGAAGCGGGTGCCCAGTCCCGCGACGGGGAAGACGGCCTTGGTAACGCGGTTGTCCATATCCTGTGTTCCTTCTGAATGTTTAGTGGTTCAATCAGCTTCCACAACTCGTCATCAATGATCGGTTTTGCTGTCACCCTGATCCGTCGTTACGATGGCTCAGCCAACAACTTCTGCCTGCGGCGCGCAGTTACGACCGACGCGGCAGCATGCACGCTCCAGCCACGTCGCGCGACGTAGCAGTTCGATGCCAGCCCGGTGGCATTTCGCATTGAGCAGCTGTCGGAATTTTGCATAAGGCAGGCTCGAAAGCATGCGGGCGCGATTGGGGCTGGCCTATCCCGGCGCCTTCTTCCTGGCGCTGAAGTCCAGGTCCTCCGCACCAGCGGCTTCCCCTTTGCCAAGGCCTTCGGGGAGCTTTCCCTTTCAAGAATACGTGCGCACTACCTTGGTCTTGAGCGGCCATGGCCGCGCGGCGAGTATCCAGATACAGAGAAGCGGCCCAAGAAGCGGGATCAAGGAAAGATAGGCATATAGCGCGCTGAATCGCGCAGACTTGAACACAATCCGGAATGGAACGAACCACGCCGCCTCGAAGGCGACGAACGCTAGCAAATAGAGCATCGCGGCTTACCGGTGAGGTTGACCCAGAGCGAAGCGCATTCCTGGTTTATTGTGCGCTGCAACTTGATTCTACCTACTCGTCAGCTGGGCCGATCCCCCCTCAGTAAGGGACTGCAAGCGAATGGGTCCGACCTCAAGTCCCTCCCCACTTGACGTTAGCGTGCGGCCGAAACAGCGGGGAATGCACGTGCGCACAGGCCTCGTGAATGTGCCTCGATCATGGTCTGGAAGGGCGCGTGGTTTCCATACGCCGCGGTGGTGACGAGGATGAGCGCAGCAGCGGCGGCAACCGGTCGAAATGGTCTGAATTCAGCGCGCGTGAAAGCGCGAACAAAGAGCGCGCCAATTGCAGCGCCCAAAAACCAGCCCGCGATGACTTCGGGAACCGTATGCGCATGATCGAAGACCCTGGCGACAGCAGTCAGCAGGCCGACAAGCAAGCCGGCGATGGCGCCGATGCCAGCGTTGCCTCCCATGCCCCGGGAGAGGAGTGCGATGGCGACGGTCCAGACAGCAGTCGACAAGGTCGTATGCCCGCTGATCATGCGAAATCCGATCGAGGAAATCTCGAATCCGCATCCGGCGTACAGGACTTTAGTGATGCCGGTGAGTGCCATGCCGGCCGACAGAAGCAGTATCCAGCGGATGGCCAGGCCGGGAGCCGATATTCCCAGCCAGACAGCGCATGCAATGGCGACTGGTAGCGTCAATGCGGCATCGCCGACATCGCTGATTGCGTTCCACATGGTTTCTTTGGGCAGAGAAGATGCCGCAGCTTAGCGCAACCAGAAGAAACTGCGTTCAGAGCAATCGGCGGGCGGTGGCGGCTTGGGGCAAGCTGATATAGCACGACGGCATATGCCGCGATGAGGCGCAGCAGGTCAAGGCAAGATGGCCAGCGGAGTCGCCGGGCGGGTTCTTCATTTCGGAGCCTTTGGCTGCTGGAGTGTAGAACTGCCCATGGACGGGTACAGAGATGGTGAACGCGGCTGGGAACTTGTCATTCCGCTTCTGTCAGACGATGTGTCTCCAAACTGGGAGCCGCCTGCTGTGCCGCTATAGCGCTTCCCAATATCGGCGTTCACGCCACCCGCGGAGTAGCTTTGCATTTGGCCAGAGCCGTAGCTGGCACCGCCGTACTGCGTGCTACCCGTCTGGCCGTAGCTGGCCACACCAAGACGCTGGCCGGCATGGGCGCCGCCGGCAACCAGCACGAGTATCAAGAGGGATGGAAATTTCATTTGCAGCCTCCTAATGAATGGGTGCGCACAGGCCTTGTCTTGAGCGGCCCACGTTGGAACTGCAAGTGATTATTGTGCGCTGCAACCTGATTCTACCGAGTCGTCGGCTATGCCGATCCCTTCGAAGTAGGGGATTCCAGGCGCTTGCTCCGGACTCGAATGGCTCCCCCACCGCGGCCATTCCGAGGCCTGAGCACCCGCCGCAGCCGTCCGTCCGGCTGCGCCTGCTTTCCGATCATTGATGCCGCGCCGGCCGCGCGGCGCAATCAGAACGGCAGTGGGCCCACGGCGGATTGCGGCGGCACCGGCGGGAACGCGATCAGTCCGGTCTGGCGCTGCAGCGCATAACGCACGTAGACGCCGGCATACCATTGGCGATAGTCGCGCGCGTTGTCGATGCCCACCAGGCCGCCCACATAGAGTTGCTGCGCCGCCTGGTATTCGATCGAGCCGACCAGGTTGTAGGCCAGGCCGGTCTTGGACTGGCCCGGGTAGACCGCGCTGGTCGCGTTGGTCAGGCCCTTGCTGTTGGCTGCGGCCACCGCGGCATTGGCCGCCGACTGGGCCGCCGCATCAGTCGGGAAGTAGTTGGAGTCGTCCTCGCTGAAAGCCTGCACGCCAAGCGCGCCACGCACGTTGTAGGCCAGGCGTCCGGCGCGGCCCGACAGCGAGAGCGGCACCGTCACCGCGAAGTAGGTCTGCGGGCTGAAGTACCCGCCCTGGCCGAAGGTGAAGTAGCGCAGGTTCTCCGCATACCCCATCGAGGTAAAGTTCACACCGCTCATCAGGCGCTGGTCTGGGGTGTCGATCACGCGCAGGTAGAAGCCGCCGCCGCCTTCCCAGCGCGTGTTGCGCTTGACGTCGTGGCCGGTCAGCAGTCCGTAGCCGCCGTAGCCGTAGATGCCGAAGAGTCCGTCGTCCCAGCCCACGTCCGCGCGCGCGCTGCTGTTCATCACGCCGCCCCATTGCTGGCCCGTGCGCTCGTCGCGCACGCCCGCATAGGACAGCAGGCTGTCCGTCACTGGCCGGCGCGAAGCGCCGAGCGACAGCGTGGTGCGCTGGGTCAGCGGCAGGTTCAGGCGCGCACCGGCGTTGACGTCGGTGTAGCGGAATCCCAGCGGCGTGCTGCCCAGGTCGGCATTGAAACGGTCGGATTCGTAGGCCACGCCGAGCGACACCCCGAAGGCGTTCTGCGTGCCCGCCGAGGTGGATTTCAGCGGGCTGCCGTTCAGGTTGACCGCCGCGCCGTTCACGCCATAAGCCAGCGGACCGCCGCCAAAGCGCGAGGCGTTGTTGAAGTCGCCGCCGACCGAACCGGCATCCAGCGCCACCGGCGTCACGCGTGCCACCAGCTTGCCGTTGCCCGCCGCCATCTTGGCCTCGGCCGTGACCTGCAACTCGGTGAGCTGGCTCATGCCGGAATCGCCGTTGCGCCCGCGCAGCATGGGGCCGCCCGCGAGCGTGGCGGTGCGCTGGGACTCGATTTCCTGAAGTTCCTGCTGGGCTGTCCTGGGGCCGGTCGGGTTGGCTTGCGAATCGGTGTCGGCCAACCACGGCGCGCGCGACTGGGCACCGAGCGGCTGGCGGGCCGGCACGGCGGATGCGGCGCCGTAGCCGTCGGCTGCGGCCACTGCCTGGGCAGCGGGGTATTGCTGTGCCGGGTATTGCGGCGCCTGATACTGCGCCGCATTCGGAAACGGCGCCGGATACTGCGCGGCCGGCTGTTGCGCCTGCGCGGCAGGATAGGCAGGCGCAGCCGCCACGACCTTCGTGGTCTTGCCGCGCGTGGCGCTGCTGGCGGCCGGCGCGCGCTGCGGTGTGCTGGCCGGTTGCGGGTAGTAGGCCTGCGGCTGGATGGCCAATGCGCCCGCGGCCGGCGCCGTGCCGAGGGGCGCAGGGATATAAGGCTGGCCGTAGGCCTGCGCGCTGGTATGCATCATCACCGGCGGGGGCAAGGCCGCTGCTGCGGTCGGCGCCGGCACGGCCACATAGGGTGCCGGCGAGCCCGGGGGCGGCAGTTGCGAGCTGCCGCGTTGGCCCGGCAGGCCGACAAAGGGGTTGGCAGGGACGCGGTCGAAGCCAGCGGCGTCGGGGCGGGCGCCGGCGGCGCTCTCGGCCGCCACCGCGGCGCGGAAATACTCGGCCGCGCGCGACGTCTTGCCCTGCGCGCGGTAGAGGCGGCCGGCGGCGGTCAGCACCTTGGGCGACCTGGGCGCCTGCGCCAGCGCCATCTGCAAGGTGCCTTCGGCCCAGCTGAACTCCTTGGCAGCGGTGGCGGTACCGATGGCGGCCAGCATCAGGTCCAGGTTGCGCGGGTCTTTCTCCAGCACGCTTTCATACAGCGCGAGCGCCTTCTTGTTCTCGCCGGCCTGCGCGTACATGCGCGCCAGGCTCGCGCGCACGGCGCCGTTGCCGGGGCGCTCGGACAGCGCCGGGGCCAACGTGTCGTAGGCCGCGACCAGGTCGCCGGCTTCGGTCAGCGCATCGGCCTGGCGCACGATATAGGCCACGCGCACGTCGTCGTAGTCGCGCCGCTGGGGCTGGCTCATGCTGGCGCCCGCCAGCTGGCGCAGCACGCCGGCCAGCTCTACGTCCTGCCTGGTCTTGAGCAGGATGGCGGCGTACTGCAACTGCATGCCGACGTCCGCGCGCGGCGTGCGGCTCATCACGCTGCGCATCAGCGACAACGCGCGCACCTCGTCGCCGGCATCGGCGTAGGCCAGTGCCAGCGCGCCAAGCTGGTCGGCATCCTGCTGGGCATAGCGCTCGGCCTCCTGCAGCACGGCCAGCGCGGCGCGCTGCTGGCCGGCGGCGGCCAGCTCGCCGGCGCGCTCGGCCTCGGCGTGCACCCACAGGCGACGCTGCAGCGTGCCCATGTCGCGCGTGCGGTTCTGCGGCGGGATCCGTTCGAGCGCATCGAGCCCGGCTTGCCAGTCGCCGGTCTCGGCCGACAGCAGGGCGCTGGCGTAGAGTGCGTCCGGCATGTCGGGGTTGGACAGCAGCAGGCCGTCCATGATGCCGCGCGCCTGCTCCTTCTGGCCCACCGAGGCAAAGGCGCGCGCCGCGTCCAGGCGTACCCACGGGTTGGTGGGATCGGCCGCCATGGCGTCTTCGAGCGCGCGGCGCGCGCCGGCGGTGTCGCCACGCTTCAGGGCGGCACGCGCCTGGGCACGCGCTTCGTCGGCGCGCAGCTTGCCGAGCGAGCCGACCTTCTCCTGCTGGGCCGGCGTGAGGTTCTGCACCATGGCCAGCGCTTCTGCGCTCTTGTTCTGCGCCGACAGCACGCCCACCAGCCCGCGCGTGGCGTCGGGATTGTCCGGATGCTGCTTGAGCACGCGGCGGTAGGCGGTCTCGGCCTGCGCGTACTGGCCTTCCTCGGCCATCAGGTCGGCCAGGGCGACCTGAGCGGAGGGCTCGCGCGCGTCGAGTTTGATGGCGCGCTCGAGCAGGCGGCGCGCTTCGGCGCGGTTGCCGGTGTTGCGCGCTGCGCTGGCCTGCTCGGACAGCATCCAGTAGGTGGCGCTGTTCTGCGCGGCGCGGTAGCGGCCGCCCGCGCCGCGCCTGGTGGCCTGCTCGAAATAGTCCACCGCCTCGGCAAACTTCTCCTGCTTGAGCCGCAGCACGCCCATGCCGCCGAGCGCGTCGGCATCGTCGGTGTGCTGCGCCAGCGCACTCTGGAAGTGCTCGCCGGCGCGTTCGAGAGCGCCCGCGTCGAGGGCGTCGAAGCCCTGCTGCACAAGCTGGCGCACTGGGCTCGCGCTGGCGCCGGCCACGCGCGCGCCTTCCTGCTGTGGCTGCGGCTGGATCCTGACCGCGTCGAGCTTCGCGCGGATGGTGGCATCGTCGGGATGGCTGGCCAGCCACGCCTGGTACAGCGGCGCATCGGCCGGGCGCCCGCCCAGCCAGGTCAGCGCGCGGCGCCAGCTCTCGCGCGCCTGACCCGCGACGTCGGGGCTCTTGCTGAGCGCTTCGAGCCCGCGGATGCCTTCGCGCCGGGTGGATTCGCGGTAGGTCAGGTGCTGGGCCAGGGCGAGCTGGGCGCCGTGGTCGGACGGATTGGCGCGCGCGAGCTGCTCCAGGCCCTTGCGGGCCTCCTCCCAGCCTTGCGCGGTGCCGCCCAGGGTCTGGTAATACTCGAGCGCGAGGTTGCCCTGCGGCGCGGCGCCGCCGGCGGCCTGCTGGTAGCGCTTGACCGCTTCCTCACTCTGGCCGCTGCGCGCTAGCTGGCGCGCCTGCTCGAGTTGCTGGCCGGTGCCGCCGCTGGTGATGAGCTGCGTCAGCCGCGCCACCAGCGGCGAGCCGGGCTGGGCCTTCTTGAGCCGCTCCAGGTAGGTGCGTGCCGCATCGGCCCGCCCCGACTCGGCCTCGGCCACGCCCATGCCGTACAACGCCTCGGGCTGGTTGGGATTGAGGCGAAGGATTTTCTGCCACGCTTCGGCGGCGCGGTCGCTGCGGCCGCGTTGCTGCCAGTACTTGCCCTGGTCCACCAGCAGTCTGACCGGGTCCTCCTGGGCGGCGGCGGCTGCGGTGAATGCGGTCAGCAGGCTCAGCACGAGCGTTTTCGCGCGCAGTTGCCTGGCGCGTGGCGCCCGCATGGAAATGATCGCGTGTCCGTTCATGGCCGGGCGCTTGCGGTTCGGCATGCTTTCTCCCACTCCAGCTCGAGTTGCCCCGAAGGGGCGAACCGGTAGCGGCCTTCGGCAAAGCCGAGGCCGAATAGTCCCAATACGGTGTCGTAATACGTGGCGGCGGGCTTGCCCGCGGCTGCCGCGCCGAGCATGGCCTCGGCGCGTGCGCGCTGCGCCACGGCGGCCGGCGATCCGGCCGCCTGCAGGAAGGGCACCAGCGCGGCGGAGAAGCCGGCCGGGCCTTCGCCCTCGAGCGCGCCGCTGCCGGCGCGCATGCGCTCGGGCGGGGCAGCGCGCCCCACCATGCGCTGCGCCTGCGGCGCCAGCAGCTTCATCAGCACACGCCCGGCGGCATCGCCGCGCGGCGTCATGCCGGCCCACAGGTATACGCGGATCGCGTCATAGCTGCTCACGTCGCCCGTGACGGGGTCGGCAAGGAAACCCGTGCCGCCCTGGTCGGTGCGGTAGGCAGACCAGTCGGGCACGATGCCCTGTCTCGCCACCGCCTCGACCAGGCGCCCGGCCTGCGTGGCAAGCGTGCCCCACGGCCCGGCCGGATCGCCGCCGGCCAGCCGGCGCAGCAACGGCACCGGCAGGTAGCTGGCGTTGAGGCGCCACTGGCGCGTGCCGTCTTCCTTGCCTTCGGCAAAGCCCTGCGGCCCTGGCAGCAACATGGCACCGAAGCCCGGCAGCAACACCACTTCCTGGCGCGCCACCAGCTTCAGCAGTGCGCGCGCCTGCCCGGCATAGCGCGGCTGGCGCCACACGCGGGCCGCCTCGAACAGCGCGAAGGCAAACCACAGATCGGCGTCCGAGGCGGAGTTGGCGTCGATCACGCCCCACGAACCGTCGCTGCGATGGCCCCATTGCCAGGCCGGCAGCTTGTCCTGCAGGCTGCCCGCGCCGAGGTTGGCGATGCTCCATTGCCAGAGGCGGTCGAAGGTGGCGCGGTCATTGGCGATCAGCGCGAACACCATGCCGTAGGACTGGCCCTCGGAGGTGCTGTGCTGCTCGCGCGTGGACGGGTCCAGCACGCGGCCGTCGGCCTGCACGAAGGACGACAGGAAGTGCTGGTACAGCGGCCAGGGGCAGGAGGAGGGCGCCGCGGCGCCCGCCAGCGCCGGCCAGCCTCCCAGCGCCGGCAGGGCGGCCAGCGGTGCGAGCCGGGCCATCGCGCCAAGCCCCGGCAGGCGCGCCAGCCAGCGGCGGCGCGGCTGGTTGATGTTCACGTGGGTTCTCCCCGCTTGCGCCGGTTGGCGCGCGCGCGCAACGAGACGAACAGCAAGGCCGCCAGCAGCAGCGCGGCGCCGCCGATCATCGGCACCATGGTCAGCGACCGCCGTGACAGCCACCACTGCGCATAGGTCCACGGCGGCAGCTTGCCCACATGGTAGTTCTGCTGCGCCGCCAGGCTTTCGACCTCCTTGCTGTGTACCAGCGCCAGGCTGCCTTGCACGCGCTTCACCTGCTCGGGATCGAGCAGCACCTCGGTCATCGCCTGCAGGCCCTGGGGCGCATTGCTGGCCAGCGCCACCACGCTGCGCCCGGACGCCAGCGGCGACTCGAAGCCGCTGAGCACGGCGTCCGTGCTGGCGCTGGTGAGCGACAGGCGCGTCTCCACGGGACGGTTGCGCGTGCCGTCGGCGCCGTTCCACCAGCCCATCACGGTGGAGACGATGTCGGTTAGCGCAAAGTGTTTTTCATTGCCCGCCAGCGAGACCGGCATGCGCTCGGCCCACTGGCTGAACAGCGGCTGGTTCTGCGTGGTGCCGATCACCAGCAGGTCGCGCGCGGCCATCTTCCCGACCTGGGCCGCGCCGGCCACCGCCACGCCGGTGGCCGGGTAGCCGGTGGATTCGCCCATGCGGCCCATCAGCGTGAGATAGGCGGAGTAGTCCTCGGCGCCGGGCTTGTCCGGAAGGATCACCGCGGTCTCGGCAAGGTCGGCCAGGCGCGTGAAGGGGAAGCCACTGTTGCCGAACACCGCCAGGTCCGGCAGCGCGATAAAGTGCGGCAGGCCAGAGACGTCGATGGTGGAGTCGGGATCGATAGCGCCCTTGACGTTGTCGATCAGCACGTCCTTGCAGGCGCCCTGTTTGAGATAGTCGTAGTAGAAATGGAACTGCAGCTGCGACTGCGCGGGCAGCATGAACAGTGGCAGCTCGATGCGCTCATCCACCGGCACCGACCCGTCCGGCAACACCCTGGCCAGCAGCTGGCTGGCGCGGCCGTCCGGGTTCTTGACCGAACGCAGGGCGTAGGCGCGCAGGAACTGCTGGTTGACGTTGATGTTGAGCGTGGACTTGTCCACCACGGGGCGCGGCGTGTAGCGGTACTTCAGGTCGATCGGGATACCCTTGCTGCGCCAGCCGAACAAGTCCGGCGGCAGGCGGAAGTTCACGCGCACCAGGTCGGGGTTGTAGCCGGAGACGTTGAGGTCGCGCACCTCGACGAGTTCGCCGAAGCGCACCGGGCGGTCGCTGCGGATCCAGTTGGGCGCGTCGTAGGGCACGCGTGGCGCGCCCTCGTCGAGCTTGTTGATGGTGGCGCTCTGGCCGGAGAGAGCGCGCGCGCCCAGCGTGAGTGCGCGCGCGGCGGTCTTGAGCTCGGCGCTGTCGCGGCCCATCACCAGCAGCAACTTGGCGTTAGCATTGCCGGGATTCGGCACCACCGCGAGCGCCGGGCCGTTGATGGCCGGCACCGCCACGCCGGCCGGCTTTTCGTCGTTGGTGACAAACACCACCGCGTTGCCGCCGGCGGGCACCTGGTCGAGGGAGGCGGCAAACGACGCCCCGCGGTAGCCGGCCAGCGCGCCGAACCACGACGACACCGCACCGGCGGCTTCCAGCGTGGCGGCCGAGGGCTGGCCCGCGAACACGAAGGGCAGCCTGAGGCGGCCCACGTCGCGGCGGTCGAAGAATGGCAGCGGCAGCAGCGAGAGTTCATTGGCCAGGGCCACCGGCGCGAGCGTCAGCTCCAGCACGCTGCTGTTGCCCACGGTGGCCCACAGGCTGGAGTGGAAGGGGTCCTCGCACTCAGTGGTGTAGTGGCCGATCAGCTGCAGGTTGAGCCGGTTGAACTCGGTGATCAGGCGCGGCTCGATGGTGAGGTCGCGCTCCAGGCTGGTGCCCGCGGTTTCCCTGGGCACCGGCACGGTGGCAGCGACCTCGCCGTTGACCATGACGTTGATGTGCGAGAGCGACGGGATCAGCGCGGGCGAGTATGTATAGCGCAGCTTGAGCCTGGCCGCGGTAACCACTTCGTCGGCCCGGATCGAAAACGGCACGCCGTTGATGGCGTCCACCCCGCGCAACTGGAACGGGGCGTCGGCGCCGAGCTGCTTGAGCGGGATTTGCACGGTGCGGCTGCCGCTGCGCGGCGCGGCGGGTGCGGGACCGGCAGCCGCCTGCGCGGCAACCGTGTCGCGCAAGATATCCGGCTGAGCGGGGCGCTGTGCGCCGGCGGGGTGCACCGCCAGCATGGCGAGTGCGAACAGGGTGCCCATGCGGGTGAGTGCGGGCAGGCGCGGTGTATGGTTCAAACGCATTCTCTTCTTGTGCCAGTGGTCCGTTGCGTGTGGTGCTTGGCGCGCCGCCGCCCGACGGGAGGCTGCGCGTGAACGGCTCTGGCTGGTCAATTGGCGGAAGCGCCGGGCTCGGGCCGGCGCAGCAGCCGGCGCATCTCGCGGCTCAGGTGGAACATCACGTTATGGAAGCCGAGCAGGCCGATGCGCAGGATCTGGCCGGCCGCCATGCCGGGCGCGTCCGGGCGCTTGCGGCCCCACGAATCGATCCAGGCGTCGGCGCGGGCGAAGGTGCACTGGATAAAGGCCATCTCCTCGCGCGGGCTCATTTCCTCCAGCACCAGTCCGGTGTGCGACTCGCCCTGGAACACCACCCTGGCGGGAAACATGTGCTCGTCGTGTTGCAGGTACAGCGAGATCCGCACTGGCTCGCCCACCCGGGCCTCGACGCCATGCGGCAGCCGGATGCCGATGCCGCCTTCGGCAAAGTCCATGGTTTCGCAGACCACGGCGCGGCCGTCGCCGAAGTGCAATGTGGCCGGCACCTTCATCGCCACGCGGTGCGCCTCGCGGATCTGGCGCGTCTCGCTGGCCGCGGCAATGGACGCGCCCAGGATGATGAGGTTGTAGAAGGTCCAGGTCAGGTTGAGCACCACCGTGGTGGCCTCCTGGTGCCACAGGAACAGCCGCAGCAGGCCCACCACCACGCCCAGCAGGTTGAACAGCAGCAGCACCAGGTAGGGGCGCGAGATGACCCAGTCGAAGTACGCTTCCTCGATCACGCCGCCCTTTGGCGTCACGTTGAACTTGCCGGCCGCCGGGTTGACAAAGGCGACCAGCACCGGGCGCATGATGTACCAGGCCAGCACTGATTCGTAGACCTCGTTCCAGAAGGAATGGCGGAACTTGCCCTGGATGCGCGAGTTGGTCATGTTCGCGTGCAGCATGTGCGGCAGCGCAAAGATGGAGATGGTCAGCGCCGAGGCCTGGATCACGTGTGCGCCGAACAGCAGGTAGGCCAGCGGTGCGGTCAGGAACACCAGCCGCGGCAGCCCGTAGAAGAAGTGCAGCATGGCGTTGAGGTAGCACAGCCGCTGCGGCAGCGACAGGCCCGGGCCGAGCAGCGGGTTGTCCACCCGGCAGATCTGCGCCATGCCGCGCGCCCAGCGGATGCGCTGGCCCACGTGGCCGGACAGGCTTTCGGTGGCCAGCCCCGCCGCCTGCGGAATCGCCAGGTAGGCCGTGCCATAGCCCTTGCGGTGCAGCTTGAGCGCGGTATGGGCGTCCTCGGTCACGGTCTCCACCGCAATGCCGCCCACTTCGAGCAGCGGCTCGCGGCGGATGATGGCGCACGAGCCGCAGAAGAAGGTGGCGTCCCACAGGTCGTTGCCGTCCTGCACCAGGCCGTAGAACAGCTCGCCCTCGTTGGGCACGTCCTGGAAAGTGCGCAGGTTCTTCTCGAACGGATCGGGCGAGAAGAAATAGTGCGGCGTCTGCAGCATGGCCAGCTTGTGGTCCTTGATGAACCAGCCCATGCAGATCTGCAGGAAGGAGCGCGTGGGAATGTGGTCGCAGTCGAAGATCGCCACGTACTCGCCGTGGGTGTTCTTGAGCGCCTCGTTGATGTTGCCGGCCTTGGCGTGGCGGTTGTGGTTGCGCGTCACGTGGGTGACGCCCACCTTCTCGCAGAATGCGCGGAACTCCTCGCGGCGGCCATCGTCGAGCACGTAGACGTTGATCTTGTCGCGCGGCCAGTCCATCGACATGGCGGCGAACACCGTGGGCTTCACCACCGACAGCGGCTCGTTGTAGGTGGGGATGAAGATGTCGACGGTGGGCCAGGTGGCGCTGTCGGCGGGCATCGGCACCGGGCGGCGCTTCAGCGGCCAGGCCGTCTGGAAGTAGCCGAGCAGGAGAACCACGAAGGCATACAGCTCGGCCAGCACCAGGCCGATGCCGAACGCCGCGTCGACCCAGTTGCCCAGGCCGATCGTCTCCGTCAGCCGCCAGTACATATAGCGGCTGGACACCGCAACCGACAGCACCACCATCATCAGGGTGGCGAGATGACCCTTGACCCGGTTCAGCCACAAGGCCAGCACGATGCAGGCCGTGACAAAGCCGACCTGCTGCCAGAATTCCAGCGGCACCGTGACCACCAGCGCAAACATGCACAGCGCCAGCACCAGCGCCAGGGTGCGTACCGGCCTGCTGCTCCACAGCGGCAGTTCCACGAAGCCATTGCCGAACCGCTGCAAGGCCGCCGACAACGCGTTGGGGGAGCGCATGGACTGGTCTGGCTTCACGCGGCTTCTCCATGGGCCGCCATGGCGCGGCGCAGCCACGCGGCGCAGCGCTGCAGGTCGTGCGTGGCCTGGCTATGGGGGTTGTACTCGAGCACGCTGCGGTCGTAGGCAAGCGCCTCGGCCACGGCCTGGTCCTGGTGGATCACCCCCAGCACGCGCTCGCCGAGCTGGGCGCGCAGCACTTGCACCACGTCCTTGCCGAGCTGGCGGCTCACGTCCACCTGGTTGATGACCAGCACGTGGCCAAGGTAATCGGGACGCCCTTCGCAATAGGTGCGGATCAGGTCTTCCATCAGGGGCATGGTGGCGTACGAGGCGGCGTCCGGCAGCGAGACCATCACGCAAAGCTGCGCGCACGACAGCGCCTGCCGCATATAGGGCGAAGGGCCCGGCGGCGTATCGATGACCACCACGTCGTCGCGCCCCAGGCCCAGCGTGCCGAGCTGCGTGCGCAGCCAGCCAGGATGAGTGACCAGATGGGCCTCGAAGGCGGAGCGGTCCCCTTCGTTGAGCGAGCCGAACGGCATCAGCACCACGCGCGAGCGGCCGCGGTACATGCTCTGCTGCCAGGCCTCGCCTGCCAGCGTGGCGCGCGCGTGGCCCGACACCTCGTGCGGCGGCATGCCGAAATGCAGGCGCAATGCATTCTGCGGGTCAAGATCGACCGCGAGGACATGCTCGCCGGCCATGGCCAGGGCTTCGGCGAGGTTGGCCGACAGCGTGGTCTTGCCCACACCGCCCTTGGCCGAGACGACTGCAATGATTTTCACGAGCGATTCAGCCGATCGAGGAAGGAACGGCGGGCGGGCACCCGCTCGCTGGCCGGAGCCGGCTGCGGGCGGCCTTCGAGCCGCGCGAATACGCGCGACAGTTGGGTGCCGGCCGCGACCGGCTGGGTAGGCTGGACCGGGCTTGCCCGCTCCGGCTCGGCGGGCTCGGGTGTGGGCGTCCAGATGGCGGCGGGGCAGGAGGATGCTGCAGGCTCGGCAGCAGGAGTGAGACCGGATGCGTGGCCAGATGAGGGACCTGAAGCGGGCGGCACCGCCGGGACAGCCTGGGCCAGCGCCTGCGGCGCCGGCGGCATGCCTTCGGGCGTGCGAAAGCGCGGCGCCATCGCGGGCGCCTCGACCGGGATTGCCATCGGCCTTACCGCGGCCGTCATGGCCGGCGACGCTACGGGCGCAACGGGTGCCCCCGCAGGCTGTCCAGTGGGATGCACCGGCGGCACGAGGCCGGCGCCGTCCGCCCGCACCGCCGACAGCAGCGGCCAACGCTCGCGCGCTTGCGCCGCGGCGTCCTCGCGCACGATCTCTTTATAGGCTTCCGGCTTGCCGCCAAAGCGCTGGAACAGCTGGGACAGGTCGTCTAACTGGCTCATGGTTCTGACTCACGGAGAGGAGTGCTGTTGCTGGGGAGGCCGGCCAGGCAGGGCGGGCCCGCGTCGCCTCAACGGCCAAACCGGAATTCCAGGCACCCGGCAGCATCGATCGGCGTACTTTGGCTGACCTTCAGGGTGTCGGACGAACCCAGCATGCGAAACCAGTGCTGGTAGGCCCCTTCCAGGAATGCCGGCGACCAGCTGCCGGATGACTCGCCAAGCGCCGCCTGCAGCGGCGCGCAGTAATGCCGGATCACCAGCGCGCCGCCAGCATCCTCGATGCTGGCCCATCCCCAGTCCACGTCCAGCCAGATCTGCGCAAGCGCCCGCTCGAGTTCGGCCAGCGTGGCACAGTTGCCCGGATCAAACCGCTGGGCAAACCGCACGCCAACGCGCCACATGAGGGCGCGCAGGCTGGGCGGGTCCATCACCCCCGAGAGTTCCTCGGCCAAAGCCGTCAGCACGTCACGCCATTGCGAGGAACAGTGGCGCTCGGTCAGATATTGCAAGATCGCTTGATTCATCCCTAAAAAATCCTGTCTCATAAATACCTGGCGCAGCCGCGCCCGTGCTAAGGCGCGCAAGCCCAATTGGCGGCTCCGGCGTCCGCAAATCCGCATTGCGCGGACCCCAATCGGCGAGCCTGACAGCTTCCATCCGCGGTGGGAAGCCTCCCCCTGCTAAAGCGGGGAAACGCAATTTGCGAACATGTGGGAATCCTGATTCGCCACCGGGTCCTTTGTCGCCCCGATATCCGCGAGAAGCATGCGCAATGGTTCAGCGCGACTTTTGCGTCATTGACGTTGACGCGATGATGGCAATCAGGGGAACAGCGTGAACCGGAGCCGCCAGCAGGCGCAAGCACAGCTTTCAATTGATTGACGGGAAATAAGACCGAAGAAGGGCGTTCAAAAAATCTAAAGATGCTAAGCAGCAGTGCATCGTGAAGGGGCGCGAGTACTTCGAAGAAATGGGGAGCGGTACTTCGCGCCCCTGATTTCTATGCAGTGGTACCAACCTGCCTCAGATTCGGCCCACTACCAGCAAGTTGACAGCGCCGGCTTTCTAGCCATCCTTGCAACCACGCCTCCTCCTCACCTGGCGTCGGCCAGGTGAGGCAGGCAGCGATGATGCAGCTTACTGTTACGGAGCAACCACGAACACATCTGTGCGATTCGCCGTATTGCCTGAGTTCGCCTGGACAAAGAAGGGCACAAAGGCATTTCCCATTGTCGCCAACCCTTCATAGTCGCCGACAAAGAAGCCCGATGCCGCGGGTGCCGTCTTCATATCGAAGGGACCGGCCAGATGCACTTCGCCGCCGAACGAAAGGCCCCCGTTGCCCGAGGTGGTGAGCCAGTAGTCCGTCGGCAGCGTGGTGGTGTTGCCGGTGGCCAGGCTGCGGAAATCGTAGTAGGTCACAGCAACGATCCCGGCAGAATTGACTCGCACGGACGGCGTGAATGCGGGACGTCCGGTAGGCGTATTGACGCGAATCGGAGTGCTCCAGGTCTGGCCGCCGTCGCGTGATGTCGACATGGCGATCTCATCGTACAGCCCGCCATTGAAGCGCGAATCCTGCCACACCACATAGAGTTGCCCGGTTGCCGGGTCGATGGCGGGCTCGGGAATGATGTCCCCGGTGCGCACTGCTTCGCCGGTATTGGGATCCGTCACCCCCACCGTGCGCATGTCGGCGATGACATCAGGCTTGGTCCAGCTGGCGCCATCGTCGGTCGACATGACGAACGCGAGCTTGGACGCGGTGATATTGAAGGGCGGCCTGATGAGGTTGAAGAAGTTGTAGAGCGTGCCGTTCTGCGAGTTGACCACGATCTGGTTTCCAATAGTCTGCTGCCGCGATGGGGTGTTCACGATCACTTTCGGCGGGCTCCAGGTCAGGCCGCCGTCGACAGTCTTGGAGAACAGCGCGGGTCCGCGGAAGGCGGCCGTGTGCAAATTGGCATACGGATTGGCATTCGGCTGCTCGAGACGGTCCCATACGGCGTAGGCAACGCCAGGGGTGACCGGATTGGCCGTCACCGATTCCTTGTCGTTGAAGAACTGCGAAGAGGGTTCGTTATCCGCAATGATGGCACTTAGGTTTTGCCAACTCTTGCCGCCATCGCGCGAGACCGCGGCGCCGACCGCATTGCTGTTATTGGAGCGGTTGAACGAAATCGAGATCGCATAGGCGGTGCCGTCGGGCCCGATCGACACCCACGGGTCGGAGGCGCGCTCGTAACCGAGCCCGCCGGCGCAGGCACTGAACGGCAGGACCGTCTGCGTCCAGGTCTTGCCGCCATCGAAGGAGGAACCGGCAACCAGACCACGTGCGCCGCCATCCGACCAGCGGTCCTGCTGCCACACGCCAATGAAATTGGTGGGGTTGGCGGGATTGATGGCCAGATAAGGTTCGACCTCTGCATTCAAATAATTTATGCCGGTGCCGCCGCCAACGGTGCATCCGGCAAATGGGCTGGGGCCGGAAACCAGCGTGGCCGCCTGGGTGGGTGGGCTGACCGTCAAGGCTGCGCAGAGCGCGGTTCCGGCTAGCAACGGGATAAGCTTGTTATTGCAAGGCATGAGGACCTCCTCCAATTGCAGACGGCTCGCCTCAGCTTAGGCAACTTGTCTCGTTGGCAAGATGACGAATTGTTAATTCTGTATGAGACCTCGCTTCTTAACCTCCGGCTTACAAGCGGTGCTTTCCTGATCCATGTTTCGGCTGGGGCCGGGCGATGGCATGGGATGGAGCAGGTGCCGCCCGCGCGGCCCGGCGTTCATGCAATGCAGTTTGCCGCCGCGGCGCTGTCCCTGGGGGGCGACGCTGGGTTATGCCGGTCGCAGCGGCTTGCGCTGCACTGTGCGGTTCGAAGCAAAGCGTGCCTCATGGCTTGTGTTTGCCGCTCGAACAGCCAGCGGTGCCTCCGGCGAGAGCGTCAAAAAGGACAAGAGCGCAACTCACGGCGACGTTGACCGTAATATGGCCGTGCAGCGCCCAAGGCGCTTCGGCAGCGGCCACGCGTAGCCACCCTGCGTCGGCCCCAAAGAGCCAGCCCTGACCTGCGGAGGAGAGGGGCGGTGCAATCAGAACCGCCTTCTTGCTCAAGTAAGCACAACTTCGAGTCAGGTTCGCCGATAGAGAGCACCTCACCGGCCCGATTCGCTGTCAAATTTTATTGAACATTTTGTCAATTTGAATCGAGATTGTATAGCGGTGTTATCCAAGCAAGAATGTTAGGCTGACCGCGATGGGGACCAGCCCACGTCCGAGGAAGCTTCCGCTTCCTTCTGTCGCACCGTCGTCGGCGATGCACTGCAGTCTTCATCGCCGGTACCGACATTCGCGATTCCGGCACGCCGCAGCCAGGGTGCTGGGCTGCGGCAGCCCTGCCGGCATCGCGTGACGCCAGCCCGACATAAGCTACGATTATTCACAGACGGCTCGTGCCTCGAAACAGCCCATGGAGACAAACAATGCAGACGCCTGACCAACCCCAAGGCATCGACTTCCCGCTTGAGGGCGTGCGTGTACTCGACCTGTCGCGTGTGTTTGCGGGACCCCTGTGTGGCCAGGTCCTGGCCGATTTCGGCGCAGAGGTGGTCAAGGTGGAACACCCCGGCCGCGGCGACGACACGCGCGACTGGGGCATGCGCATCGGCAAGACCGAGACCACCTACTACAACAGCATGAACCGCAACAAGCGGTCCATCACGCTGGATCTGCAGAGCAAGGAAGGCGTGCAGATTGTCTACGATCTGCTGCCGCAGTTCGACGTGGTCATCCACAATTTCAAGACCGGCGGGGCCGAGAAGCTGGGCCTCGGCTACGAACAGCTCAAGGCCATCAAGCCCGAGCTGATCTACTGCGCGGTTTCCGGCTACAACAGCAGCGGCCCCGAGGCCAAGCGTCCCGGCTACGACCTGGTGATCCAGGGAGAGGCCGGGCTTATGGCGCTCAACGGCGAAGCCGACACGCCGCCGCTGAAGTTCGGCGTGGCCGTGGTGGACCTGATGACCGGCATGTATGCCGCGCAGGCGGTGCTGGCGGCCTTGTTCCGCCGCGAGCGCAAGGGCAAGGGCCAGCTGATCGAGATGGCACTGTACGACTGCGGGCTGATGGTTACCGGCTATTACGGCCTGGACGCCATGCTGCTCGGGCGCGACCCCGCACGCTATGGCAATGCCCATCCGTCCATCGTGCCCTATGGCATGTTCGAGTCCGCCGATGGCCCGCTGATCATCGCCGTGGGCAACAACAGCCAGTTCGACAAGTTCTGCCGCCAGGTCATCGAGCGTCCTGACATCGTCGAGGACCCGCGCTATGCCACCAATGTGGAGCGCGCCAGGAACCGCGAGACCTTGACCCCGCTGATCACGGGCCTGATCCGCGGTTTTGCGCGCGACCTGCTGCTGGAGCGCATGACGGCCTGCGGTATTCCCTGCGGCAAGGTGGCGGGACTGCACGAGGCATTGACCAGTGAGCGGACCCGCGAGGGCGGCCTGCTGCGCGAGATGCCTCATCCCGTGGCAGGCAGCACGCACGTGTTCGCGCCCCCTTACCGCCTGGATGGCCAGCGCCTGCCGATCCGCAACGCGCCGCCGACGCTGGGCGAGGGCACGCGGGCGGTACTGCAAAGCCTGCTGCAGATGAGCGATGACCAGCTGCAGGCACTGCAGGCCCGCGGCGTACTGACGCTGCCCGAGGCACCACAGAAGGCCTGAGCATTCGCGCCGCGCGGATGCTCATGGACGTCCGCGCAGCCCTGCCCGGCAAGGGGGGCTTGGGTTCCCTTGCACTGATTCAACTGGAACAACAATCGTGCGTACTCGAAATTTCACCCGTATGGTCCACTCCCGGCGCCGTGCCATCCTGGCGCTGGCCGCGGTGCCGCTGCTGGTCGGCAGCGCCTTCGCGCAATCCTGGCCGAGCAAGCCGATCAAGCTCGTGGTGCCGTTCCCGCCGGGCGGGCCCACGGATACGGCGTCGCGCATCGTCGGCCAGAAGCTGGCCGAGCGCCTCAAGCAACCGGTGGTGGTGGAGAACCGCGCCGGTGCATCGGGTTCCATCGCTGCCGCCCAGGTGGCCAAGAGCGCGCCCGACGGCTACACGCTGATGATGCTGGCCACGCCCACGCTGCTGGCGCCGCACCTGTACAAGAAGGCGGGCTACGACACGACCAGGGACTTCACGCCGGTGGCCACCGTCTATGACCTGCCGATCGTGGTGGTAGTCAACCCGACGTTGCTGCCCAACGTGACGGACCTGCCCAAGCTGATCGCACAGGCCAAGGCACAGCCGGGCAAGCTCAACTACACCAGCTCCGGCGCGGGCAGCTTCGGCCACCTGAGCATGGAACTGCTCAAGCAGATGGGCGGCTTCGAGATGCAGCACGTGCCCTACAAGGGCGGCGTGCCCGCGATCAGCGACACCCTCGGTGGCCAGGTCCCGATTATGTACGCCGACCTTGTCGCCGCGCTGCCGCACATCCAGGCGGGCAAGCTGCGTGCCATCGCGGTCGGCTCGCCGCAGCGCGTGAGCATGCTGCCCGACGTCAAGACCATTGCCGAGCAAGGCTTCAAGGGCTACGACGCCGTTTCCTGGGGCGGCCTGCTGGCGCCGCCGGGAACGCCCAAAGAGGTGGTGGACCGCGTCGCTGGCGAGGTCGGCAAGATCCTGGCTGACAAGGATGTCCAGGACAAGCTGCTGAAGGCCGGTGCCATTGCCAACTTC
Source organism: Cupriavidus sp. UYPR2.512 (assembly GCF_000379565.1). Lineage (NCBI taxonomy): Bacteria > Pseudomonadati > Pseudomonadota > Betaproteobacteria > Burkholderiales > Burkholderiaceae > Cupriavidus > Cupriavidus sp. UYPR2.512. The sequence continues at coordinate 36,696 of NZ_KB903155.1, forward strand.
CAGGCGCCGGCGCAGATGGGCCAGCGCATCCAGCAGGACTATGCCAAGTGGGGCAAGGTGATCCGCGACAAAGGCATCGCGGTCGAGTAAGCGTCTGCAAGCCGGGCACTCTGCAATGGCGAGCCCGGTGTCAGTCGGCGAGGGCGGGTTGGGGCGCAGCCCAGCGTAACCCGCCAGGTATTGTCATCCGCCGTAACCCAGGCCGGGACAAGACGGGGGCGCAAGGTGCCGCTCGAACCAGCCGATCGTGAGTGCCGCGATGTCTTCCAGGGCCCTGGGGTCATCAAATCCGCGGCCGCTGGTCGGGATGAGCCTCAGTTGCCGCGGACAATGCATCTGTTCGAATGCAAGATTGTTGATCTGAATGTCTTTTGGATTGCCGCTGGCACATATCAGCAAGGCAGGGACTTCGAGCTGCTGCAGGGCTGCACTGCCCGCGAGATCCAGCCGCCCCGCAACACAGGCTACAGCGCTGAGTTGCGTCGCGCTGCACGCGGCCGAGCGCAGGGCTGCCGCCGCGGCGGTGCCGGTACTGAGCAAGCCCACAGGCAAGCTTGCGCAGGGCGACCCAGTACGCAGGAAGCTCAAGGTCTGGTCCAATCTTGCCACCAGCTCATCGACGTCCGATTCCGGTGCGTCGTCGACGCGGCTGTCAGGCTGCAGGTCTACGAGCAAGGTGGCGAATCCCTTCGCGCGTAGCTTGCGTCCCAGGTAATGGCTGCGGGCTGCGCGGCGTTGCGCGCCACCGGCATGCACCATTACCGCGACGCCGATCGGGTTCGGCGCCGATTCGAGCATGGCCCGGAGCCGGGTAGTCTGATACGGAATCAGCATCGCCTTGCTCAACGACGGCATGCCCGCCACCGCACTTGGCCGGGCGCGGGTCTGCGGTTGCGCTGGCGGTATTCCTGTCAACTGCCGGACGCGGTCGTCGCTGACCAACTGGAACTCATGATAAAAGTGCGCGAGGTTTTCGATGCGGTCCGGCGTATCCAGGCAGATGACTTCGTCGGCCAGCGCGCGGACCCGGTCCAGCCCGGCTGGGGTAGCGATCGGGAGCGCGCATATGAGCCGGGCAGGGTGCCGCTTGCGCAGGCTTGCGAGGGCCGCATACATCGTTGCGCCGCTCACCAGGCCGTCATCCACGACGATCACCACGCGACCGCCCGGATCCGCTAGCTTGCGAACCGGCGTATACACGGCGCGCTGCCTGCGAAGCTGGTCGAACTGGGCATCACGCTGGCCGCTGGTGCCGCCATTTGCGTTCATAGCGTCCGTGCACCATGTCGCGCCAGAGTCGTCCAGTGCTACGCCAGGAGCGATCCTGCGCGCCATCACCAGGTCGAAGTCAGCGCACAGTGCGTCGGCAACAACGCGACCGACCGGCACGCCGCCGCGCGGAATCGCCAGGACCAGGGCACTGGTTCCCCGATACGCGCGCAATGCCCAGGCCAGTTCCGACCCCGCATGCTCACGCGCCTGAAAACGTGTCTGGTAACGGCTCATCGATATATCTGCCAAGGATCTATTGACGGAGTTTCAGGACGGCGGCGCCGGTAAGCCGGCCCTCGCGCAGGTCGGCCAGTGCTTCGTTGGCCTGCTCCAACGGATACGCGGTGGTATGCGTATGCAGAGGGGTCCGGGCGGCGATATCCATCAGCGCGATGCCGTCGGCACGCGTGAGGTTGGCTACGGAACAGAGGCGCCTTTCTTCCCAAAGCAACTGGTAAGGCATGCTTGGTATATCGCTCATATGAATTCCGCCACAGACCACGATGCCGCCCTTGTCCACGGCGCGCAGCGCTTTGGGAACCAGCGCGCCCACCGGGGCGAAAATCAGCGCGGCGTCCAGCGGCACGGGAGACTGGAGCTCGCTCGAGCCGGCCCAGCACGCGCCGGATTGGTATGCGAGTTGCTGCGCGCCTGCGTCGCCCGCACGGGTGAAGGCGTAGACTTCGCGGCCTTGTGCCACCGCGATCTGCGTCACCAGGTGGGCGGCGGCGCCGAAGCCATAGATGCCGATGCGGCGTGCATGGCTGGCTACACCCGCCATGCGCAGCGTCCGGTAGCCGATCAGGCCGGCGCAGAGTAGTGGTGCGGCGTGTTCGTCATCGTAGCCGGGCGGAATCCGGAAGCAATAGCAGCTGTCTGCAACAACGTACTCCGCATAGCCGCCGTCGCGGGTATAGCCAGTGAATATCGGTGCGTCGCAAAGATTCTCGTGATGACGCAGGCAGTAGCGACAACGGCCGCAGGTATGTCCGAGCCAGGGCACACCCACGCGGTCTCCCGGCTTGAAGGCGGTGACACCGGCGCCGCACGAATCCACCTGTCCGACGATTTCATGCCCCGGAATGAGCATCGGCTTAGGATGGCGCAGGTCGCCATCGGCGATATGCAGGTCGGTCCGGCACACCCCGCAAGCTCCCACGGCGATGCGAAGTTCGCCGGCCCCTGGGTCGGGAACCGGCAAGTTGTGAAGGCGCAGCGGCCGGCCTGCGCCCTCGAAGATCATCGCACGCATGGTTTGGTGGCGCATGGCGTGGCACTCCTTCGCCGCCTGTGGCGCCGTGGCGCGCCTAACCTTCGACCTCGCTGCGGACCAGGAGTACGGGCTTGCTGGTCTTGGCAAGCACGCCTTCCGACACGCTGCCCATCAGCAGGCGCCGGACGCCGCGGCGGCCGTGGGTGCCAAGCACGATCAGGTCAGCATTCCACGCATCGGCCTCGGTGACAATGGTCAACGAGATCCGGCCGGGCGCCACCGGCTTTTCATCCAGTTTTACCGAATTGCGCACGCCTGCTTCGCTGAGCCTGGCCGAGGCGGCATCCAGTGCCTTGCGCCCGTGCGCGGTGATGTTGTCGACCAGTTCCTTGGGGTTGAAGTAACTGGCCTCGAAAAACACGTCGCTGTCGTCGACCACGAACAACGCCTTGACCTCGGCCCCGGTTGCCTTGGCGATGATGATGGCCTGGCTCAGTGCCAGGTCGGAAGAACGGCTGCCATCGACGGCGAGCAGGATGCGCTGGTACATGATGGATCTCCTGAAGGGCAAGGGTGCACTCGATGTTGCGATTCGCTGCATTCAGCGTAGGCGCCGGCCTCGATACGCGCTTGATTTACGTCAACCCGAAGGGGCAGGCGTGGCGAGTAATTGACCGCAAACAGAAGTGATGACCGAATGGCTTGACGGCTCCGCCCATTGCTCGCAGTAGCCTCCAACGCACATCAGGGCGATAAGTGAGCCCTGTCGCCGCAGGCCTGGCCCGTTGATCCGGGTCAAGCGCCGGTCAGCCTAGCTGCCTAGACTGGTGTGTAGTCGAGCGAGAGGGCGATCATGGCTTACGACAGCATCCTGGTTCATCTGGACAGCAATCCGCAGGCACGGCAGCGGCTCGAAGTGGCGGGGCGCATTGCGGCGGCCAGCCAGTGCCGGCTGATCGGCATGTACGCCGGTTTCATTCCCGATCCTGCCTGGTTCTACCTCATGGACGGCGCGCAGCAATATGTTGCGGACGATCTGGCCCGGCGCAAGCAGGTCAGGGAGGACGTCCGGGCGCAGTTTCTGGCTGCAACCCAGGCCATGCCAGTGCGCGCGGAGTGGCGCGCTGCGGAGCTGGGGGCCGTGGCATCAGTGCTGCGCGAGGCCCGCGAGGCAGGCCTGGTCGTTGCCGGCCAGTACGATCCCGGCAATACCGAAGGTCCGGTGGCCCGGCAGCTGCTGGAATCGCTGCTGCTGGAGACCGGCCGACCGACGCTCGTCGTGCCGTGCACGGGCACGTTTCCAACGCTGGGTACGCGCGTTATCGTGGCGTGGAATGGCAGCCGCGAGGCGGCGCGGGCGCTTCACGATGCCGTGCCGCTGATGGCCGGCGCACAGGCGCGCATTCTTTGCGCACAGACTGCAGCCAAGGAGGCAAGAGCCGACGCCACCCCGGTCGGCCACGCCGCGCGCGTGCTGGAGCGCCACGGCGTCGCCGTGGAAATCGAACACGGTCCCGGTGGGGTGGACCTGACCATCGGCGAACTCATCCTTTCGCGCGCGGCGGATTTCAATGCCGACCTGATCGTGATGGGTGCCTACGGACACGGCCGCATGCGGGAACTGGTGCTGGGCGGTGTCACGCATACGCTGCTTGACTCGATGACGGCACCGGTGCTGTTTTCACGATAATGTCAAGTCAAACCAAAGAGTGGAATCACGTCATGGACTTCAGAACCATCCTTGTCGACCTCAGCGAAGATGCTGCACGGTCCGCGCGCATTGAAACGGCAGCACGGCTTGCCGCAAAGTTCGGCGGCAGCGTGGTCGGACTGACGGCAACAGGAACGCACCTGGAGCCGTTTCGTGGAGCGGGCGAAGAAGCGGGGCAATACGCTGTGCTTGCCGCGAGCCATGTGCACAAACTGGCTGCCGCTCACAAGAACGCACTCGACACGCTGACCAGGCAAGTGTCGCCGGCCATTCCCACCCGACACATCGTGGTCGACGCCGAGGCTGGCTGGGCGCTTGCCGACGAGGGCCGCTTTGCCGATCTCATCCTGCCCGCAGCGCCCTCGGCGCAGGCCGATGTGCCGGCTCTGCTGGCTGGGGTCGCGGAGTACGCGATGCTCAATGCAGGCCGGCCCATCCTGCTGGTGCCGGGCGCGGCCGGCCCGCGACTTGGTGGCCATGTCGCCATCGCATGGAACGGCGGCCGGGAGGCTGCGCGTGCGGTAGCAGACGCACTGCCGTGGCTTGTGCATGCCAGCGCCGTTACCGTCCTGGTGGTCAGCGCTGGCAAGCATAGCGCTGCCGGTGAGAAAGAGGCCTATCGTGACAGCGCGGATCGGCTGACAGCATGGCTGCTCAGCCATGGCATCCACGCCAATCTGCTGCTCGGAGAGGGCGATCCCGACCACGTGCTGCCACAACTTGCGGCCAAGGTTCAGGCCGGCCTGCTGGTCGCCGGCGGCTATGGCCGCTCCCGGCTGAGTGAGCTTGTGCTGGGTGGCACCACCCGCGCCCTGCTGCGCCAGTCAGGCTTGCCAGTCTTCATGTCGCACTGAGGCGAACCCTCCTGGTACCTCAAGCCACGTGCCGCCCCGGCATCATGCCCCCATATTCTCCTTCCCCATAAACTCCGCCGTGTGCTCCGGCAGATAGGCGCGGCGGCGATAGGGGAAATTCCGGTTCGGCGCGGGCAGGTTATGTCCTCAGGGGGCTTTGGGACGCGTCGGATAACAGGGCAGTGAGCGCGCGTGAGCAATCAGAACCCATCTTGGGTACCGTACTCCAGCTCCAGTTTGAAAACGGATCCGCTCATGGAAAATCGGCAGTTTCATGTCCAAAGCTGCCGTTCCCAGGCCGAATCTGATTAAGACGGCTTCGTGTATTAAAGCGGTCATCCACGGCTAGGCGGCGCAGGCGATGAACGCTGGCGCGCTTGTGAATCTGGGCCTTGGCCCTTTTTGAATGCACGCTGAATCGTGGCATCGGAGGTAGGCCAGCCCAAACAGGCGCGCGGCAACTGTTGACTTCTGCGTATCCTGCCACACAGATTTCATCAGTGATGAATGCCTGTTGTCGATCTTCGGGTATACAAATAAAAGAGGCCACACAGGAGGATGACACCATGTCAGCACCAAATATTCATGTATTCCACGACCGAGTTGGCTGGGCTTTATTCGTTGAAGGAAAGCGGGAGCCTATTAGCCACTATCCAGGCCAGCGCCAAGCGGTTGCCGCCGCCACGGCCAAGGCGAAGCGGGAACACGCTGAACTCTTGATACACCGACGGGGCGAACGGATAGGCTCATGGGACAGCTACGCTCACGACTTGCCGCAAACCGACTAACCATGAACGGAGCTGCTTGCGCACGTTAACACATCGACGTGCGGATGATGGAGATCACCGCACCCTTCAGAGACGTGGCAAGCCTCCTTTGAAGGCGCGCTGTGACTCGAGTGGCATCCTGTTGGTCCGATCTGACGCGCCAAGCCAGATGACCGCTTCTGGCCGAACTCGGAAGTCCGTCGTGGGCCGGTGATCCGTTGGCCCTCTTGCGCCGCGGAACTTCCGCAATCGACCAGACCCACAGGCGAACTTCGTTCCGGCTCGCCAGAGGGCCGGAAAGCCGGCATACAAGGGGTTAGGCGGCTGCCTGCCTGCGCGGTGATTGTCGTGCGCGCGATCGAGCCGCGATCCCGCCCCGCTTAATGGCGGCTTCCAAGGTAAATGAGACATATGTGCTTCGATGCCAGTCGGCATCGTCGAAATAGACCGCTAATTCTCTCCTTATAAAGGTAGTGGTAGGCCTCGAAGAGGCCAGTTCGCTCTTCTCCTGTGAGACTTCCTTTTGCCCGGCGATAAGCAGGGAGAGTTGAACAATGGAGCGAGCGGCGGTGTAAGGGTCCCCGTTGCGTTTGGAGGTGGCTGCGATTGTTCGAAGTCGGCTACGCTGCTCTTCCACAGATTTATTCCCGATGGGAGCACGTCCTTCTATGAGCAGTGGTTTGTCAAGTTCCTTTGACCCAAACCGGGGGGCGGCCGGCCGATCCAACTTTTCTGCATGCAGCATGGTCTGAAGCCGTTTGTGCGCGCGTCAGACGTGACGTCCGACCACCTGCTATCCGCCGGCGCTTGGCCGGCCTCATCCTGCATGCGCATTACGCCGGAATCGGTTGGTCAGCCGACTACGCAAGCCCAAACGGTCTGAGTTGAACATGCCCGTGCACGTCCTGGGTTGCTGAGGGCAACCGATTTATCTAGATGGGGCATGTCCCTGGGGATGACAGGCACCCACCTGGCGCCGATTGCTGAACTCCCTCCAGAACAATTCGAGCGCGAGGCGCGACGCGCCCACTTCGCCAATCCCCTTCAGGCGCGCTAGGTCATCGCGTCGCTGGCGCGCGGGTGCGGGCAGGCTTGCCTGCCGCGTCTTCTCCAGCGCCGCGAGTTGCTGCTGCGCCAGCGCCAGCCGTTCGCACTCGCGCAGCAGCCGCTCGCGCATTTCGGNCGGCAACGGCGCGCCGTCGTGACACTTCACCTCGTCACGGGCGAGCCGGCCGGCGAAGTGCCTGTGATCCACTTCATCCCAGCAACCGAACGTGGCCAGCAGTTTGCGCATGCGGTCGCGGTGCTGCAGCACTTCCTTCTGCAGTTGCCCGCGATCGCGCATCAGGTGCCGCGACGCTTCGTCCTGCGATGATGGCACGTGCACCACGTGCATGCGGTCGCGCTCGCCGCGTAGCCATGCGCGCAGGTTGATCACCAGCTTGATGACATCGAGCCGGTCGGTCTTCGCGCGCCGCTTGTGGCGTTCAACCGGAATGCTGGCCGGATTGATGACGTAGCACTCGATGCCGCCCGCCTGAAGCGCCCGAGAGATCCAAAACCCGTCCTGGCCGGCCTCGTAGCTTACGACGACGCGCACACCTGCTGGCAGCGACCACTTCTCGTTGTGATGTTCGACCAAGCTCAGAATATGTGCTATGCGGCATATTTTGCACGTCGTTATGGAAAAGGCTGGTTTGGGCGACCCTAAGCCGCCATCTGCTTTTCAGATGGTGGCATCGGGAAACCATGTTTCCGAGTGTACGGACGCATGGCTACGATACTTCTACCAACCCATTCAAAGCGAGAGGAAGTACAAATGGACAGTGCCACCCACCCGTACAGCGTTTTCTGGCAACCCGGCTGCTCGAGCTGTGTGCGCGTCAAGGAGTTTTTGACTCGCCTCGAAATCCCGTTCAAATCGGTCAACGTGCTGTCGGATACCGATGGTCGAAATGAATTGCGCCGGCTCGGCGCGAGGTCGGTTCCAGTGGTCTCGAAAGGGGACCAATACGTCTACGCGCAGTCTATCGAGGACGTGGCACGCTTCGTTGACCGACTCGATGCTGTCATGGACCGGCTGCCACCCGACGTCTTGGTAAAGAAGTGGATGAAGGTACTAACCGTGGCGCTCGCCATCACACCGCAGATGCCGGATGAATTGTTCAACAGCCCCGTATTTCCGGGACGACCGCGCACCTACCGCGACCTCAGCTATCACATCTTCCAGGTCGTAGATGCATTTCTCCAAACGGTACTGGAGGGGCTCGAAGACTGGACAATTGTTGCCAACGTTGACGCACCGGACCGCATCAGTAGCATCGACGACATCCTTCGAGAGGGCACTGAACTCAAGGCAAGGGTGGAAGCATGGTGGGCAAAGCTTGACGATAAGTCCTGCACCCAGGTGCTGAAAATGTTCTACGGCGAACATCCACTGCACCAATTCCTGGAACGCTCCACGTGGCACTCGGCCCAGCATACGCGCCAATTGATTGCCTTGCTCACTGAAAAGGGGATTAAATTGCCAGTGACCCTTTCTGAGGAGGACTACGAAGGCCTGCCAATGCCGCAAGGTCTCTGGGAATAATCCGCTTAACCTCACAAAGCGAACCATTAAATCCCGGCCGCTTCGAGTAAGAGCGGATCGAATCGATTGTCATCAGGATTGCAGCATGACCGCTATCAAACATGCCAAGGTCGCCATCGTCGGATCGGGGCCTGCCGGATACACCGCCGCCCTATATGCGGCGCGAGCGAATCTCAAACCGATGCTCATCGCCGGGCGTGAGCCTGGCGGGCAGTTGACCACGACGACGGACGTGGAGAATTGGCCAGGCGAGGTAAACGGCGTACAAGGTCCCGAGCTCATGCAGCGGTTGCGCGATCACGCTGCACGGTTCGAAACGATGATTGTGGAGGATCACGTCCGCGCAGTGTCGCTCGAGGAAAGACCATTCACGCTTCACGGCGAAGGTGGAACCTACACATGTGACACGCTCATTATCGCGACTGGCGCATCTGCTAAGTGGCTCGGCTTGCCATCGGAAAAGGACTTCATGGGGCGCGGCGTTTCCGGATGCGCCACATGTGACGGATTTTTCTACCAAGGTGAGGACGTCTGCGTGATCGGTGGGGGAAACACCGCAGTCGAGGAAGCACTGCTGCTATCGAGCATTGCCAGTCGGGTCACTCTCGTCCATCGGAAGGACAAGCTCAGGGCCGAGCCGATTCTAGTTGGTCGCCTGATGGACAAAGTGCGAGAGGGTGTCGTTTCCTTGAAGTTGGGAGCCGTCCTTGATGAAGTACTAGGGAGCGAGCACGGAGTCTCCGCGGTGCGCCTCAGCCAACTTGCCGATGGTAAGACTGAAGAGGTATCCGTTAAGGGCTGTTTCATTGCCATCGGTCATTCCCCGAATACCGGCATCTTCGCTGGCAAGTTGGAGATGGACAATGGCTACATCATCACGAGGTCAGGCCTCAATGGCTACGCGACCATGACAAGCATCCCGGGGGTGTTCGCTGCGGGCGACGTTCAGGATCAGGTGTATCGTCAAGCTATTACTAGCGCCGCGACAGGCTGCATGGCTGCCCTCGATGCTCATCGCTACCTCGAGGAATATGCAAACGGCCCGGCGGCTGGAAAGGCAGACGACGATGGACATGCGACAACTGAAGTACTTTCTGAAAGTTGCTGATTTAGGAAGCATATCCAAGGCTAGCGACCAATTGCACGTTGCCCAATCGGCAATCAGCACCCAAATCGCAGCACTGGAGAGCGAACTCCACAACCAACTGTTCCTGCGTCGCTCCACAGGTGTAACGCTGACGGATCCCGGGCGCCTTCTGTATCGCCACGCCCGGCTGATTCAACGTCAGGCGGAGATCGCGCAAGAGGACGTGGCCAACGCTAGTGCCGAACCATGCGGCACAGTTTGCCTTGGCTTACCGTCCGCCATGGCAGAGCTACTTGGCATTGCAATGGCGTTGTTGCATAAATCGAGATTGAAAACAGGGGCTCCTCGGTGANGCTGAACTCAGGCGATACGGACGGATTGCGGGCGAGCGAGCGCGACCATGCGGTTGAGCACGCCCGCACGGATAGCCACTTCGGTGGCCTGCGACCCGATTTCGCGTGCC
>NZ_KB903156.1:0-46482 GCF_000379565.1 Cupriavidus sp. UYPR2.512
GCAAGGGTCTGGCTGGCATGCGCCTGGGTCTGGGCCGAGATCTCGCGCACGCTCTGCGCCAGCGTAGTGCTGATCTCGTCCTGGCGGCTTACCGTATGCGCGTTCAGTTGTTCCCACTCCTGGCGCAAGGCAGTCGTCATGGTGCCGAGCGTATCGGCCCAGGCCGACAGGCGCTGCGCATCGTGCGCGGCCAGCTGCGTCTGCAGCCCGGCATGCGACTCGCCCACGGTGCGCACCAGCGCCGCCGCATGTTCGCCGAAGGCGGCCGCGGCGGCCGTCAGGGCTTGCCGGTTGTCGCCGGCGAGCTGCTCGCCGGTGCGCTCCTGGCGCGACAGCGCCTCGCGCCACGCGTCGGCAGCGCTGGCGGCAGCAGTGTCGAGACGGGTGGCGACACTGTCCAGCAGCCCGGCCGAGCGTTGTTCGAAGGTCTGGGCAAAGCCGTCGAGGGACGTGCGCAGATCCGCTGCCAGTGCCTCGCTCGTGCGTTGATGCCCGGCCAGCGCCTGGTTCCAGGTATCCGCGACGCCCGCGGTGGCGCTCTCGAAGCGGCTCGATACCCCGTCCAGATGCTGTTGCACGGCGTGGGTAACGGTATCGCGCAAGGCAGTGGTTTCGCGTGCCAGGCCCGCCATAGTTGCGTCCACCGCAGGCTGGATCGCGGCGCTTGCGGCGCGGGCGCTGTCGGCAATGCTGTCCTTCAGCGATTGCTCCACCGAAGCCGCCAGGCGGGTGTAGACCACTTCAGTCTTGCCGTGGAAGGCGTCCTGGCTGGCGGCCAGGCGCTCGGTCAGGGCCAGGTTCTGTTCCGCCATCGTGGTCATCATGGCCTGCATGCGCTCGACCAGTGCCGGCATCACGTCGGCCTGGCGCTGCAGCAGCCGGAACGCTTCATCGCGCTGGTGGCCGCGCGAGTAGGGGCGCAGCGTGGTGGCGATGCGGGCGTCCAGCGCCTGCGCGGCCTGGATCCGCTCGCGCCGGCACAATGCCGACAGCAGCCCCAGCATCGCGGACGTGGCCACGCCCGCGACCGAGGTGCCGAAGGCAAAGCCCAGGCCCTTGACCGGTGCGGCCAGCGAGGCGCGGATGGCCTGCAGGTCGGTGGCGGTCTCCAGCGCGATGCCGGTGCCGCGCAGGGTTGCCACCATGCCCAGGAACGTGCCCAGCATGCCCAGCAGCACCAGCAGCCCGACCAGGTAGGGTGTCAGCGCGGGGCCGGGCAGGCCGACGCGCTCGCCTTCCACGCGCAGGCGGGCGCTGTCGCGCAGGCTGGGATGCAGCCGTTCCAGCCAGCTGCCAAGGCTGGCCGGCGCTTCGGACAGGCCGGCGACGGCCTGTGCCAGCGTGGCGGTGGCCTGCCGGTAACGGTGCAGCTCAAACGCCCCCGCCAGATAGCAGCCGCCGATCAGCAGCGTCACGGCCAGTGCCAGGAAGTTCGTGCCTGCATAGCCGGCGGCGATCCAGCACACGATGGCCAGGCCCGCCAGGAAAGCGACAATATGGGTAAGGTATCGGGTCATGATGTTCTGGTTAGCTGTCCTGCAGCGCCGCCAGCAAGCCTTCAAGGGGCTGCCAGCGGATGTCGAGTTCGGCGAGCAACACGCTCTGCATATCTTTGCGGAATACCCCCAGCCATGCCCCGGGCCTGGCCGTTGCGGGCTGTCCAGCGGCCTGGGCTTCGGCCAGCGCCGCGGCTTCGGCCTGGCGCAGGCGCTGGAAGTGCGGCTCCAGCATCGTCGGCAAGGCGCCCAGCAGGCTCTGTTCGCGCGCGGCCAGCACGCGCTCCATCACGGCATCGACCATGGCCAGCTTGGCCATGCCGGGTGCGTGGCCGGACAACGCGCTGCGCAGGCGCCCGCGCAGGTTGCCGATCGCGGTTTCCATGGTCTGTTGCAGCGTCAGGTAGCGCTGGCGATAGACCGCGTAGTCGACCTGCGTATCCACGGGGTCGGGCAGCGCGGACGGCCGGGCCGGCCCGCGCCGCTTGCCGGCAAGCGTGGTGTCTTCCACGATGGCATCGGCCAGCGCGGCGCGCACGCGGGCGCATTCGCGTGCCTCAGTGCTGTCGACAGCACGTGCGGCAGGCGCCGCCGCCGGCGCATTGGCCTTCAGCGCCGATGACAGCGCGATCGCATCCGCCCAGCCAAGCCATTGGCTCAGCTGGCTCGAGAGCGAGCTTGCAGGAGGAGGGGCATCGGCGTCAGTCAGGCGAGCCAGCAGGCGGACGAGCGTCGGGCCGCTGAAACCTGTGCGCCGGGGCACTTGTAACATTGCGCCGGATTCGAAAAATCCAGCAGTTTACACGCCCGGGCGGTGGCGCGGCCGGCTGGCGTGGTGGATGATGGGCGGGAATCCGTCCCGGACCCATTCCACCACGGAGTGAAATCATGAGACTGGTTGGCATGCTTGATTCCCCTTATGTCCGCCGCACGGCGATCTCGCTGCGCCTGCTCGGGTTGCCGTTCACGCATGAGTCGGTATCCGTCTTCCGTGAATTCGAGCGCTTCCATGCCATCAACCCGGTGGTCAAGGCGCCTTCGCTGGTCTGCGACAACGGGGTCGTGCTGATGGACTCGACGCTTATCATCGACTATGCCGAGTCGCTGGCGGGCCGCAGCCTGATGCCGGCGCAAACTGCGTCACGGCAGGCCGCGTTGCGCATCGTCGGGCTGGCGCTGGCGGCGAGCGAGAAGGTGGTGCAGAACTTCTATGAGCACAGCCAGCGGCCGGCGGGCAAGCTGCACCAGCCGTGGCTGCACCAGCCGTGGCTGGACCGTGTGGATGCCCAGCGCGAGAGCGCCTTTGCACTGCTGGAGGCCGAGCTGGCCAGGCGTCCCGTCCCTGCAGGCGAGGCGGATATCGGCCAGGCCGAGCTGACCGCCGCGGTCACCTGGACCTTTGCGCAGTTCATGATGCCAGGCGCGGTCGATACGGCGCGGCATCCGGCGCTGGTTGCGCTGACGGCGGCGCTTGAGCGGCTACCCGCATTTGAGGCATTGCCCTGCGCATAGGTGGCCGCTGGCGCGCCTACCGCGGTAGGGTGCCAATCGCAGGCATTCCGATGCAACATCAGTCCCCCTGTGGAACGCGATTTCAACGGGGAAGACATGAAGACCAGCCGGCGGCGATCGAGCCGGTTTACGAGCCCGGTGGCCTGTCGGCCTCCACCCTGCTGCAGGGCGTCTGCCTGGTCGTCGAGGACGATCCGCTGGTGCATCTCTGGGGGGAAGCAGTGTCCAGGTCGACTTTATTCAGATCACCTGGACAATTTATTTAGTTCACTTTTTTCCACCCCTCAGCGACAGTCTAGCGATCGCAAATCGCGATACTGGAAAGAGAGGGCCCCATGTCGATCTCAAACCGCGCCGTCGGTGCCTCCATGCTGGCCGTTTCCATGTTGGCGGGCCTGGCCGGATGCCATAACCCGCCGGCCGCGGCGTTGGCTGCGGCGTCGGCTGTCCCGTCGCGCCCCCCGCCGGCCGCGGTGTCGGAACAGGACATCTACGATGCCTACATCTACCTGCTGGGCCGGCTGCTTGTCCTGCGCCAGCAGCAAATCGACTTCAAGAAGGAAGGTTTCCAGTGGAACCGGATCATTCATCGCGACGTCGGCGGTGTGTCGTGGGCCAACCCCAATCTGGATGTCGCCTACAGTGAGGCCTGGATTGCGGTCGACGAAAAGACCTGCACGGTCTTCAGCGTGCCGGCCATCAAGGGGCGCTACTACACCATTCAGTTCCTGAACGGCTGGGGCGAAACCGTCGCCAATATCAACGAGCGCAACTATCCGGACCATCCAAGCGGCGAATTCGCGATGTGCCTGAAGGGTGCCAGTGCGGCACTTTCGCCCAAGGCCAGGCGCATCGATCTGCCGGGCAAGACCTCACGGGTGCTGGCCCGGGTGGAAATCGGAGCAGACAAGAAGCAGGCCATTGCCCTGCAGCATCGGATCACGACGCGGATCACTGGCACGCCGACGATTGCCCCGGTGCCCGCCACGCCCGCCTTCAGCAATGACAAGCTCCCCGGTGTCGAAGCCTTTGACTCGGCCGCCGTTGCGCTTGGCTCGGAGCCGGACATCAATCCGGGCATGGAGCCCATCCAGGCCAAGGTGCGCGCCGTGAGCGCCGCGGTGGCCCGCAGCCCCGCCGAACGCGCGCGGGTGGACAAGGTCATCCGCGAACAGACGCTGCCGGCGTTCTTCCAGTCATTCTCCACCGCAGGCACCGTCAAGAACGGCTGGAACAGGCCCGCTACCATTGGCAAGTACGGCAGTGACTACCAGACCCGCACCCGCATCGACCTGGGGGGGATCTGGGCCAACAGCACGGATGAGGTCGTCTATTTCAAGACGGATACAGACGGGACGGGCACCAGGCTCGACGGCGGCAATGTCTACACCATCACCTTCCCAAAGGACGAGCTGCCTGCCCGCCACGTCAAATACTTCTGGTCGGTGATTGCGGTGGATTCCAAGAACTTCCGCGTGATCCCGAATGCGAAGAACCGGTTCCTGATCAACAAACAGTCCAGGCTAAGCTATGACCAGGACGGTTCGCTGACGCTGTACTTCGGACCTGCCCGGCCAAAGGACGCGCCTGACGGCAACTGGCTGCCCACGCCCAAGGGAAAGAACTACAACCTGACGTTCCGCCTCTATGGGCCGGACCAGCCGATCCTGTCCGGGGAGTGGTTCCCGGCGCCGCTGGTCAAGCGCAACTGAGCTGCGAGTGAGGATCCGGTGTCCGGTCCCGCAAATAGGCTCGATATGAAAGCGCCCAGTTGCGGCCATCGCTACGGCCATGGCGCCTCCGCGCGCCTGGCCTGAGGCGCAACTGGACGATTTCATTGATCAAGCCATCCACGGGACAGGACACTAATCCACTGACACCTCGCAAAACCGCAGCCGGTTCCCGAACGGATCGGCCACCTGCAGCATCCGCCCCCAGCCCGCATCCTCAACGCCGGGCCTGGCGTACGGATACGCCTTGGCAGACAGCTCCCGCTGCAGCGCATCAATATCCTCCACCGTCACGAACACTGTCGATCCCGGCGTGGCATCGCCATGGTGCTCGCTCAGGTGCAGCGTCAGGCCACTGCGCCTGACCTGCGCGTACAGCGGAAACCCCTCTTCATACCGATGCTCCCAGTCGAGCGAGAAGCCGAGGAAGTCGAGGTAGAACTCCTTGGCCTTGTCGACCGAGAAGATCCGGAGAATGGGGATACCGGCAGACAGGTTCATGGCTTTTCGTTTGGTCGTCGTGCAGGAATGCCGGATAATAACGCCGGCCCGCGGTGATTTGCGGCTACGCTTACGCGACTTGCTTCGCACAATCTGCCCCGGGGCTCAACGCGAGCCCTGGGGCGTGCCGCATCAAACCACTCCCATCTCCGGATCGCTGACCGCGTCCTCGCCGGTCTCCATCCGCCCCGCAAAGCGACGCGCAAACGCCGGGCTGGCCTCGCAGGTCACGACGAAGTCGTACCAGTTGCCGCTGTCGGCTACCGGCCATTCCAGCGTTTCCACCTTGCCCCGCTTCACGTTTTGCGTCCACGGGCCGTCGTCGCGGTAGGCCAGCGCCGTGACGGTGAAAGTCACGTCGGCATCGCTGTCGTTATGCAGCTTCACCTGGACCGTGGGCTTCCTGCACGGGTTGTAGCAGACCTGGATTTCCGTCGGCGTGGTCACCGCTTCGTTGATATCGCCGGAGAACGAGCGGTGATAGCCGTTGGGCCCCAGCACCCACAGGTCGTACTTGCCGCCGTCGGCATTGATGTCCCACGCATCGTCCAGCGTCTTGCCGGCTTCGACCACGTAGCGGCGCGGAATGCGGTCGAGGTGCAGCTTGTCATAGACGTGGAACAGCGCGCCGGCCTGGTTGGTGCTGGCATTGGCGAACAGCAGGCGGACTGCCTTGGATGCGGCATCGACGCGCGCACTGGTATGCAGTTCGTATGGCAGCTTGCGCGACGGACGGGTGCCGGTGTCCTGCTCCGGCAGCGCGGGCGTGGCCGGCACCGGGATCGCCGGCTGGGCCTGCTGCCATGCGGTCAGGCTGGTGGCGTCGGCACGGGTGGTGCGGCCGGCCAGCGTGGGCAGGGTCTCGGCGTTGGGCGTGGCAAAGTTGAAGGCGCTGGTCAGGTCGCCGCAGATGGCACGGCGGTAGGCGCTGATCTGCGGCTCCATCACGCCGAAGCGTGCCTCCAGGAAGCGCAGCACCGAGGTGTGGTCGAAGACTTCAGAGTTGACCCAGCCGCCGCGGCTCCACGGCGACACCACCCACAGCGGCACGCGCGGGCCGGGGCCGAAGGGCTTGCCGTCCTGCGGCGGCTGCTTGGCCGTGGCGGGCTGGAAGTTGAAGTACTCGTACGCCATCTGCGCGTCGTCGAGGGTCGACTTGCCGGCCAGCGTGCCGTCCAGGTTGCGCGACGGCGCGGTCGGCGGCGGGCTGTGGTCGAAGAAGCCGTCGTTCTCGTCGAAGTTGATCAGCAGCACGGTCTTGCTCCAGACCTCGGGCGATGCCGTCAGCGCGTCCAGGATGGCCTGCACGTACCAGCCGCCCTTGGCCGGGCTGGACGGGCCGGGGTGCTCGCTGAACTCGGCCGGCGGGATGATCCAGGACACCTCGGGCAGCTTGCCGTTGAGCACGTCGTCACGCAGCGACTGCAGGAATCCGCCGTCGGGCATGGTGTTGCAGAAGCCCTTGGCCAGCGGGCTGTACTGGTCGTCGATATCCGGGTTGTAGGGCGGGTTGACGCCGGTGCCGGCAGTGTTGGAGAGCTTGCGCCCGGCGGGCATCTTCTCCATCTCGGCGCGCCAGTGCCGGAAGCTCATCATCTGGTTGCAGCCGTAGTTGTCCGGCACGTTCTGGTAGACCTTCCAGCCCACGCCGGCGGCCTGCAGGCGGTCGGCGTAGGTCTTCCAGGTCCAGCCTTCGGTGGACGGGCCCACATCGGCGCCCGCGTTGAAATCATTGACCATCACCGCGACGTTGTCGCCGGTGGGGCCGTTGCTGCCGGTCCAGTAGAACAGGCGGTTGGGGATGGTGCCGGTGTGCATCGCGCAGTGGTAGGCATCGCACAGCGTGAAGGCGTCGGCCAGCGCGCGCTGGAACGGGATCTCGGCGTCATCGTAGTAGCCCATCGACAGCGTCTTCTTGGCGACCGGCCAGCGGTCCATGCGGCCGTGGTCCCATGCGGCCTGCGCGTCGGGCCAGGTGTGCGGCGTGCCGCCGGCGCGCTGCGCGTTGCCCTGGGTTTCATCGAGATGGTAGGGCGTCAGGAGATTGCCGTTGGCATCGGTCTGGTAGAACGCGTTCTTGCCATTGGGCAGCGGGATCGCGAAGCGGTCGCCATAGCCGCGCACGCCCTTGAAGGTGCCGAAGTAGTTGTCGAACGAGCGGTTCTCCAGCATCACCATCACGACGTGCTTGACGTCCTGGATGGTGCCGGTGGCGTTGTTGGCCTCGATGGCGAGCGCGCGGCGGATGCTGGGCGGAAAGGTGGCCAGCACCGCGGCGGCGGCGCCGGTGCCGAGGCTGGTCTTCAGGAACTGTCTTTTTGACGGGTTGAAGGTCATGGCTGTGGCTGGGTCGGTCTGTCGCTGAGTCGGAAAGCGGCCCGCATTACGGGGCGCAACGCGTTGAGCAGGAGCGTGGCTGGTCAGGCTTGCCGGCGTTGTCCGGCTTGTTGCCATTGGCGGCGGCGGGCTGGAGGGTGCCGCCGCTCGCGCCCGGCGAGTCGCCGCCGCCGCAGGCGGCAAGCATCAGTGCGAGCGTGATGGTGCCGGCGGCCAGCCATGGCCGGGTGGAACGCGACAGTAATGAGGGTCTCATTTTGTGCATTGGCTTGTAGTCGTTGAGGGGATAACGATTGCCGAGCCCATGCGCCGACATCGGATGCAGGCCATGGACTTCCGCCGCGCGGACGACAAGTGCGGGGAACTGGCCGGTTGGGGTGCGGTTGGCCTTGGCTTGTCGCGACAGCGGGCGATTGTTGATTGGTCAAATGTCAGATGTTTGACATCGAACACATTTGACGATTTGGTTTTGTAACCAAAAGTGTCGCAGCTGGCAGAGTTGGCAATTGCTGGCTGCCAGGAGCCGCCTGCTACCCGGTGGCAGGCCGTTTGCGTCGGCCTTCCGTCAGGCTGGCGTAGCGGGATGCCACATCGTGTGCACGCAACGGGCATCAATGAATACGCAGGGCAGGGTAGAATCACGCCATCCCCGTCCTCCGTACGCCGCCGCAGTTCATGTCCGAAGAAAAGAAGAGCCTGTCCGAAACCATCCGCGCCGCGATCGAGCAGGAGATTCTTTCCGGAAAGCTTCCCAGCGGCACCCAGCTGGAAGAGCAGCAGTTGCTGGCGCGCTTTGGCGTGTCGCGCACGCCGGTGCGCGAAGCGCTGATCCAGCTGGAGTCGGCCGGCCTGGTGGACCTGGTGCCGCGCCAGGGCGCGATCGTGTCGTCGATCACGCTGCGCGAGTATGTGGCGATGAACGAGATCCTGGTGCAGCTTGAGGCGCTGGCGGCGCGCCTGGCCGCACGCCGCATCTCGGCGGCGCAGCGCACGGCGATGCAAGCCGCGTTCGACGACTGCCGCGCGGCCGCGGAGCGTGCCGATTCGGATCGCTACCGCGAGGCCAATGATGCCTTCCATGAAGTCATTTACGCGGCCTGCTGCAATGACATCCTGTCGCGGCAGATCCGCACCATGCGCGCGCGCATGCGCGGCATGCGCGACCTGCGCTTCGAGAAGCCGGCCCGCATCGTGGCCTCGCTGGCCGAGCATGAGGCGGTGATGGGCGCGATCGTGCGTGGCAACGAGGACGAAGCCGGGGCGGCGATGGTCCGGCATATCGCCACCGGGGGCGACGTCTACGCGGACATGATTGCCTCCATGCCCGGCGACGAAGCCGGCGGCAAGCGCGGCCGGCGCTAGTCCGCGGCCGGGGCAGGCAGGCTCAGTCCAGCTTGACGCCGGCCTGCTCGATCCGCGTCACGGCCGACTTGCCGTCTGCCGCGGCCCACTTGCCGAACTCCGCGGGCGACGCCGAGGTAGACACCTCGCTGCCGTTGGAGGCGAGCTTCGCACGCAGCTGCGGATCCGCCATCACCCTGGCGGTGGCGGCAAAGAGCTTGTCGCGGATGCCCTCGGGCAGCCCGGCCGGCCCGTACAGCCCGAACCAGAAGGTGAAATCAAAGCCCGGCAGCCCCATCTCCGCCAGCGCCGGCAAGCCCGGTGCCACCGCCGAGGGCTTGGGCGTGGTTACGCCGATCATCTTCACCACGCCCTGCGTGCCCATCGGCAACACCGACGCCGCGGTGCCAAACGACAACTCCACCTCGCCCGCGGCCACGGCCTGCAGCGCCGGCGCGCCGCCCTTGTAGGGCACGTGCGTCATCTTGACGCCAGTGGCTTTCTCGAACTGCAGCCCGGCGAGATGCGGCGAGCCGCCAATGCCGGACGACGAGTAGTTGAACTTGCCCTGCTGCGCGCGCGCCTGGGCCACCAGTGTCTTGATATCGCTGACGTTCAGGTTCTTGTTGACGGCCAGGATCAGCGGCGACACGGTCAGCCGCGTCACCGGGGTGAAGTCGGCCGCCTTGTAGCGGGCCTTGTAGAGCTGCTGGTCGATGCCGTACAGCGTGGACGTGGCCAGGCCCAGGGTGTAGCCGTCAGGGGCCGCCTGCGCCAGTGCCGCGGAGGCCAGCGTGCTGCCGGCGCCGGGCTTGTTGTCCACCAGTACGGTCTGGCCAAGCTCCTTCGACAGCGCCTCGCCGAACACGCGCGCGACATAGTCGGCCGCACCCGCCGGCGTGTAACCCACCAGCAGCCGGATCGGCCGGGTCGGGTAGTCCTGCGCACCGGCCAGGCCAGGCAGGGCGGCCAGGGTCGCAAGGGCGGCGCCGATCGCGGCACGCCCAAGAGTGTGTTTCATCGTTGTCTCCTTGGTGTTGTCATCGTCGCTATGGTTGTCCTGACTGCTGGCGCTCAGGACGCCACGTTGGCTTCGCGCAGGGCCGCGACGCCGGCTTCGTCATAGCCAAGCCCGCGCAGGATCTCGTCGGTGTGCTCGCCGGGGTCGGGCGCGGCGCGGGCAAAGCGTTCCGGATGCGGCGCGGCCGACAGGTTGATCGGCGAGCGCAGCAGTTCCAGCGGCCCCAGCGCCGGGTGTTCGGCGGGCCGGGTCATGCGCAGGTGGCGCACCTGTGCGTCCTCGAAGGCCTGGCCGATATCGAACACCGGCCCGCACGGCACGCCGGCGGCATTCAGGCGCGAAGTCAGTTCGGCCGCGCTGAAGGCGGCGGTGCACTGGTTGATGGCCTGGTCCAGCCGGTGGCGGTCGGCGGCACGGCCTGAGGCGGTCTGGAATGCGGGATCTTCCAGCAGCCAGCCGGCCTCGACCGTGCGGCAGAAGTTGGCCCACATGCGGTCGGTGCTGGCGGCGATATTGACCACGCCGTCGCGGCAGCGGTAGGTGCCCATCGGCACCAGCGTCGGGTGTGCATTGCCCTGCTGGGTCGGCACTTCGCCGTCGACGGTGTAGCGCGTGGCCTGGAAGTCCAGCTTGTTGAGCATGCCCTCGATCAGCGAGGTATGGACCCATTGCCCGCGGCCGGTGCGCGCGCGGTGCAGCAGCGCCAGCAGGATGCCCTGGCCCAGGAACATGCCCGCGGTGGTATCGGAGATGGCAATGCCCACGCGCAGCGGGCCTTTGCCGGGCTCGCCGGTGACCGAACTCAGCCCCGACATGCCCTGCACGATCTGGTCCAGTCCCGGGCGCTCGCAATAGGGCCCGTCCTGGCCGAAGCCCGAGATGCTGGCCAGGATCACGCGCGGGTTGATTGCGCTCAGGCGCTCATAGGTCAGCCCCAGCCGCTCCTTGACCACCGAGCGGAAGTTCTCCACCACCACGTCTGACTGGCGCACCAGGCGCGCCAGCACCTCGGCGCCCTGCGGTGTCTTCAGGTCCAGGCACAGGCTGCGCTTGTTGCGATGCAGGTTCTGCTCGTCCGAGCCGCGCCGCCGCCCGGTGACGGAACCGCGGTCCTGCGGCGGGGGCGGCTCCACGCGGATCACGTCAGCGCCCCAGTCCGACAGCAGGCGCACCGCCGCCGGGCCGGCGCGGGCAATGGACAGGTCCAGCACGGTGATGCCGGACAGCGGCAGGTCCGCGGGCGGGGCGTGAGGCCCGGCGGCTTCGGTGCCGGGAGGCAAAGATGTCATGGCAGGTCCTGGGCAATGGATTGCCGTGAGTATACAAATAACAATCATAAAAATACGTATACGGAGTTTCCATGATGCGGAGCGCAGCGGGATGGCGTAGGCTGCGAGGGTTTTCCTACGGATTTGCGTCACCTCGATCCTGTGAAAATGCCATTTGTGCCATTTAAGTCATACGAAATAGACGATCAGCGGCCAGGGCTGCCGGTCCTAATCGCGCCCCTGCCTAACCGGCGCCCACGTTTTGGGTGTTTGTATGCTGACTGATGCTGTTTGTATTAACAGGGTGGGCGGGCCTGAGGTGCTGGAGTCCTGCCAGGTCACAGTGCCGCTGCCCGGTCCCGGCGAAGTGCAGGTGCGCCAGTCGGCCATTGGCCTGAATTTCGCGGACATCTACCAGCGCAAGGGCGCGCATGGCCCCCACACCGCGGCGCCGTTCCCAGTCACGCTGGGCTCGGTTGGGGCCGGCAAGGTGACCGCGGTTGGTCCCGGAGCAGAAGGGTTCGAGCTTGGCCAGCGCGTTGCCTATATGCATCCCGGCGCCTGCCAGGTGACGCGCAACGTGCCAGCCGGCCGGGTCGTGCCTTTGCCGGACGCGATCCCGGAAGAGGTGGCCGGTGCCACGCTGCTGCGCGGGCTGACTGCCGAGTACCTGCTGCGCCGGCTCTACGCGGTGCAGCCGGGCGACGCCGTGCTGGTGCACGCCGCGGCCGGGGGCATGGGCGTGCTGCTGTCGCAGTGGGCGCGCGCGCTTGGCGCGACCGTGATCGGCACCGTGGGCAGCGAGGCCAAGCGCGCGGTGGCGCAGGAACATGGCTGCCACCATGTCGTCAATTACCGCGAGGCGGACTTCGTGGCCGAAGTGCTGGCGCTGACCGGCGGCGAGGGCGTGGCGGTGGTCTACGACGCCGTCGGCAAGGACGTGTTCGTGCCGTCGCTGCAATGCCTGCGGCCGTGCGGCATGGCGATCAACTACGGCACCGCGTCGGGCGACGTGGAGGCCTTCGACCTGCAGCTGCTGCACGCGCGCTCGCTGATCGTGTCGCGGCCCACGCTGCGCACCTATATCGCCAGCCCGCAGGCGCTGGCCAATGCCGCGGCCACGCTGTTCGCCGCGGTCGCGGGCGGCCAGCTGCGACTGGAGGTCAGGCACCGCTACCCGCTGGCCGCCGTGCGCGACGCGCACCGCGACCTGGAAGGCCGGGCCACCACGGGCTCGGCCGTGCTGATCCCATGAACGCGCCGCCGGCAGTGCCTGGTGGCAACGCGTGCAAGCGCGGCCCGCGTCTGCGCAAGCACGGCTGGAGCGCTTCGACAGCGCCCTTGCACGCCTGGCGCGCAGCAGGCCGGTGCCCACTGATCCCTACCTGGAGTTTTCCCGATGCAGACTGATGGTTCCCTTCCTTCGCTCGACATTGCCGGTCATGTCGCCACGATCACGCTGCGCCGCCCGGAGGTGGCCAACCGCCTCGGGCCGGATGACCTGGCCGAACTGCAACGGCACGTCGATGCAGTGAATGCCAGCGACGTGCGCGTGCTGCGCCTGCGCGGCACCGGCAAGTACTTCTGCAGCGGCTTCGATATCGGCAGGCTCGCGGCCGGGCAGCGCGGTGCCGGCTTCGAGACCCTGGTCAACGCGGTGGAGGACTGCCGCGCGGTGACCATTGCCGAGATCCACGGCGGCGTCTACGGCGGCGGCACGGACCTGGCGCTGGCGTGCGATTTCCGGCTTGGCTCCGCCGCGGTGGACATGTTCATGCCCGCGGCGCGGCTGGGGCTGCATTTCTACCAGCGCGGCATGGAGCGCTATATCAGCCGGCTGGGGCTGAACCACGCCAAGCACCTGTTCCTGAGCGCGGAGCGCATCGATGCCGACGAGATGTTCCGCCGCGGCTTCCTGACCGAGCTGCTGCCGGCCGAGCGCCTGCGCGAGCGCGCCGACCAGCTCAGCGACACGGTGGCCGGGCTGGCGCCGCTGGCGGTGCAAGGCATGAAGCGGCACCTGAACGCGATCGGGCGCGGCGCGCTGGATACCGAGGCGCTGGCTGGCGACATCAGCCGGGCTACCCAGTCGCAGGACATCCGCGAAGGCGCGCTGGCCTGGAAGGAAAAACGCAAGCCGCGGTTCACCGGCACCTGATGTCGCTTACTGCCCCTGCCGCATCACCCATTCCACCGCCCGCGCCAGGAACGGTGACGTGTCGCCTTCGCGATAGCTCATGATCACCGGCGAGACGAAGCCCGGCGCGTCGATCGGGCAGTAGCGCACGTCGTCGCGATGCAGGCGCTGGATCGACGCCGGCACCAGCGTGATGCCGATGCCGGCCGCCACCAGCCCCAGCGCGGTCTGCAGTTCGTTGGCCTCCTGCGCCACGCGCAACTGCAGGCCCTGCGCGCGGAACAGCGACAGCAGGTGGTCGGCATAGCTGGGCCGCGGCCGGGCCGGGTAAAGAATGAACGGCTGCGCCGCCAGCGCCTGTGGCGTCAGCGCCTTGCGGCGCGGCGCGGGCAGGCGTGCGGGCAGCGCGGCCACCAGTGGCTCGGCCATCACCACCTGCTGGCGGATGGCGGGGTCGTTCAGCGCGATGCGGCCGAAGCCCAGGTCGATGCGGCCGGCCTTGAGCGCCTCGATCTGCTCGACGGTGATCATCTCGGCCAGTCCTACCTCTACCTGCTGGTCGTGCCGGTCTGATTCGCGCAGTTCGCGGATCAGCTCTGGCAGCACGCCATACAGTACCGACGGCACGAAGCCGATGCCGAACCAGCGCTTGTCCTGCCGCCCGATGCGGCGCGTGCCTTCGATAGTTTCTTCCAGCCGCTGTGTCAGCTGGGTGGTCTGCTCCAGCAGGAAGCGGCCAGCCTCGGTCAGCCGCAGCCCGCGGCCGACGCGGTCGAACAGTGCCACGCCCACTTCTTCTTCCAACTGCCGGATCTGGCGCGACAGTGGCGGCTGCGCCATATGCAGCCGCTCGGCGGCGCGGGTGACGTTCAGTTCCTGGGCCACGACCTGGAAATAACGCAGGTGCCGGAGTTCCATCGGTGTCCTGTTTCCATACCTGTAGGGTATTGATTGAGACATCATCGGTCTTGGACACCGGCAAAGTCAAGCCGCATACTTGGCCTCAATATCAATTTGCATCGACAAGGTATGACCACGACTATCACTTCGGTGGAAGCCATCCTGGTGGACCTGCCCACCATCCGGGCCCACCAACTGGCCATGGCCACCATGCAGCAGCAGACGCTGGTGATCGTGCGGCTGCGCTGCAGCGATGGCGTGGAGGGCATCGGCGAGGCCACTACCATCGGCGGCCTGTCCTATGGCGACGAAAGCCCGGAAGGCATCAAGCTGACCATCGACACCTACCTGGCCCCGGCGCTGGCCGGCCAGGATGCCACCAACGTGCATGCCGCGATGGCGCGCCTGGGCAAGGTCGCGCGCGGCAACCGCTTTGCCAAGTCCGCGCTGGAAACCGCGTTGCTGGATGCGCAGGGCAAGCGCCTGGGCGTGCCGCTGGCCACGCTGCTGGGGGGCGCGGTGCGCTCGACGCTGCCGGTGCTGTGGACGCTTGCCAGCGGCGACACCGCCCGCGACATTGCCGAGGCCGAGCAACTGCTGGCCGAGCGCCGCCACCATACCTTCAAGCTGAAGATCGGCCGGCGCAGCGTGCGCGACGACGTGGCCCACGTGGCCGCGATCAAGCGCGCGCTGGGCGACCGGGCGCGCGTCACCGTCGACGTCAACCAGGCCTGGAACGAGGCCGATGCTGCCACCGGCATCGCCATGCTGGAAGCCGCCGGCATCGACCTGATCGAGCAGCCCACTCCGCGTGAGCAGCGCATGGCGCTGGCCCGGCTGGCCGCGCGCTTCGTGGTGCCGATCATGGCCGATGAAGCGGTGTGCGGCCCGGAAGACGCGATGGAACTGGCGCGCATCGGCGGCGCCGACGTGTTCGCGCTGAAGATCGCCAAGGCCGGCGGCATCTTCGGCATGCTGCGCACCGCCGCGGTGGGCGACGCCGCCGGCATCGCGCTGTACGGCGGCACCATGCTGGAGGGCAGCGTCGGCACCATCGCCGCGGCGCATGGCTTCTGCACGCTGCCGCAGCTGGCCTGGGGCACCGAGCTGTTCGGACCGCTGCTGCTCAAGGACGATATCGTGCAGCAGCGCCCGGAGTATCGTGACTTCAGCCTGCACTTGCCGGAAGGCCCGGGCCTGGGCCTGGCTCTGGACGAAGACAAGCTGGCGCACTACCGCCGCCACTGAGCTGGCGCGCCATTCCAGCGCCTGGCGCGTTGCCCGCGCCGGCGCATCAAGCAGTGAGGAGACTATGAAGACATTATTCCAGCGGCTGGCAAGCACCGGCCGCGCAGGGGCGCTGGCACTGGCCGCCGGCCTGTCGTTTGCTGCGCCGGCCGCACACGCGGCCTATCCCGACCACCCCATCCGCTGGATCGTGCCGTTCCCCGCGGGCGGTGCGATGGACAACATCGCCCGCACGCTGGGCGAAGACATGTCGCGCACGCTCGGCCAGGCCATCGTCGTCGAGAACCGGCCGGGCGCCGGCGGCAATATCGGCGCCGAACTGGTGGCGCGCGCGCCCGCCGACGGCTACACACTGATCATCGTCGCCAATGGCATGGCCGTGAACCCGGCGCTGTACGGCCGGCTGAGCTACGACCCGGTCAAGGACTTCGCGCCGGTGTCGCTGCTGGCGGTGGTGCCCAACGTACTGGTGGCCAGCAAGGCGCGGCGCCAGGAAAGCACAGTCAAGGACGTGGTGGCGCACGCCAAGGCGGCGCCGGGCAAATACACCTATGCCTCCGCGGGCAACGGCACCTCGATCCACCTGGCGGGCGAGCTGTTCACCTCGATGGCCGGCGTCGACATGCTGCATATCCCCTACAAGGGCAGCGGCCCGGCCATGACGGATCTGCTGGGTGGCCAGGTCGACTACATGTTCGACAGCATTACCTCGGCCAGGCCGCATATCGAATCGGGCAAGCTGACGGCAATCGCGGTCACCACCAGCAAGCGCTCCAGCGCGCTGCCCAATGTGCCGACGGTGGCCGAAGCCGGCCTGCCGGGCTATGAACTGTCGCCGTGGTTCGCCGCCTTCGTGCCGGCGAAGACGCCGCAGCCGGTCATCGACACGCTCAACCGCGCCATGCTCGAGGCGCTGCGCAAGCCTGCGGTGCAGAAGCGGCTGGCGCTGATCGGCGCCGAGCCGATCGGCAGTTCGCCGGCGGTGCTGCGCGAGCACCTGGCGAAGGAAACCGAGAAGTGGGGTGTGCTGATCCGTCAGCGGGGGATTCGGGCGGATTAAGCGGCCTGGACCAACGCGGTTCATAGGGGGACTCCCGGAAATGCTCCGGGAGGAATGCCATTACCCAGCCCCCGTCTCCCTGGCACATAATGTGCGTAAGATGCCAGCCGAAAGGCACACTCGAGCGGATCACCCGCCGGCACTGAGGGGAGACAATGAGCAGTTCAACCGACAAGTTCTCGGCCACCATGCGCGATGGCCTGGCCGATCTTGCCCGCCGCCTGCGCTTTGCCATGGAGGAGGGCGCGATCTGGCTGGACGAGCAGCGCATGATCCTGATCCATACTGCCGCCCTGGGCGCGCTGCGCAAGGAACTGGTGGACACCCTGGGCATGGAGCGCGCGCGCGGCCTGTTCACCCGCATGGGCTTCCATTCGGGCATGCGCGATGCGGAGGTCGCGCGCAAGCTGCGCGCCGGCCACAGCGACTTCGGCCAGCTGGAGATCGGGCCCTGCCTGCATACCATCGAGGGGGTGGTGCGGGTCACGCCGGTCAAGGTCGACATCGACATTGCCGCCGGCATCTACGAGGGCGAATTCCTGTGGGACGACTCCTTCGAGGGCGACGTCCACCGCCAGCTGTTCGGCATCGTCGATGAGCCCGCCTGCTGGATGCAGATCGGCTACGCGACTGGCTATACCTCGGCGCTGATGGGGCGCACCATCCTGTATCGCGAGGTTGAGTGCATCGCCTGCGGGCACGTGCACTGCCGCATCATCGGCAAGCCGGTGGAAGCCTGGGAAGACGGCGCACAGGCACTGGCGCTGTACCAGCCCGATCCCGTGATCGAAACGATCATCGCGCTGCAGAGCGAGGTTGAGCACCTGCGCGCGCTCCAGGGCACCCCGGCCACGCCGGCCGACCTGGTCGGCACCTCGCCCGGCTTCCGTGCCGCCTGGGGCCTGCTGCAGCGTGCTGCGGCCAGCAACGTGACGGTGCTGCTGCTGGGCGAGACCGGCGTGGGCAAGGAGCGTTTCGCGCAGGCATTGCACAGCGTGAGCGGGCGCGCCGACAAGCCCTTCATCGCCGTGAACTGCGCGGCGATCCCCGATGAGCTGATCGAGTCCGAGCTGTTTGGCGTGGAAAAGGGCGCCTTCACCGGCGCTAGCCAGTCGCGCCCCGGACGCTTCGAGCGTGCGCACGGCGGCACCCTGTTCCTTGACGAGCTGGGCGAGCTGTCGGCCTCGGCCCAGTCCAAGCTGCTGCGCGTGCTGCAGGAAGGCGAGGTCGAGCGCGTGGGCGGCACCGGCACGCGCAAGGTGGACGTGCGGCTGGTGGCCGCCACCAATGTCGACCTGGCCGAAGCCGTGAAGCAGGGCACCTTCCGCAAGGACCTGTACTACCGCCTCAACGTCTACCCGGTCACGATCCCGCCGCTGCGCGAGCGCCTGGACGATATCCGGCCGCTGGCCGAGCGCTTCGTGGCCCGCTACGGCGCGCGCCACGGCAAGCGCATCGTTGGCATCACCGACCGCGCGCTGGCCGAGCTGCGCCACTATGACTGGCCCGGCAACGTGCGCGAACTGGAGAACGTGATCGAGCGCGGCGTGATTCTGGCCAGCCAGGGCGGCCAGATCACCGCCGACCACCTGTTCCTGCCGGGGACCGTGGCACCGGTGGTGGATACCGCGCCGCGGCTGGGGGCGGGCGGCACCTTGCCAGACCTGCGCGAAGCCGCGGTCCACGCGCTCTTGGACCAGATGTCCGAGCAGCAGCTGGCGCTGGGCGACGTCGAGACCGTGCTGATGGAGGCGGCCATGCAGCGGGCCGACGGCAACATGAGCCAGGCGGCGCGGTTGCTCGGCATTACGCGGCCGCAGCTGGCGTATCGGTGGAAGATGCGCGGTACGCGCGGGGGTAACGGTAACGGCAACCACAACGGCAACTGAGGCCGCTGGCAGGCATTCAGAATGCTGAAGCTTTGCTCCCCTCTCCCGCTTGCGGGAGAGGGGCAGGGGGTGAGGGCAGCGGTGGCAAATCACAGGCTTTCACTTCGTGGACAAGCTCACCCTCACCCCAACCTCTCCCGCAAGCGGGAGAGGGAGCACACATGCGGTAGATCAAGCTCCTCCCACGCAATCCCCTGCACCAACCGTTCCTAGGCCTTCTCTGGCTTCCTCCCGTCTCCCCGGCTTTCCCCCTTGATCATTTGATGCAACCCCTTCCGGCCGCGCATCGGCCCGAAGTCGCCCGATGCTGCGCCGCGTCAGCGATTTTTCCCTGACGCATCAAGCCACATCACTAACGTTGCCCACGCACGCTGCTGCGCCGCAGGGCAATCCCATCCGCATCTGCTCGCTGCCCGCAAACGCCCACCCGGCGCGGCTTTTGATCATTTGATCAAGGTTTGCGGACAGCTTCATCAATTCATCGATAGGTTTGGGGCGGACCTTACCGGGTTAACGCGCACGCTCGCCAGCGCCAATTCCCCGCAACCCTTGCCCCACAACGCTTCGCGCTCGCTGGCACGGTCTTCGCAGTAAGGCCTGCGTCCAGCCAACGCAAAGGAGCGCGCCATGAACACCCCGTCGGTTCCCCTGTTCGAAGCCACGCCGCGCTATGTGCGGGTCGAGGGCCGCACCCCCGAAGGGTTTGTGCAGTTCGCCTTCAGCGTGGCCGACCCCGAGCTCAACGTCGAACTGATCATGCCGGAGCCGATGTTCGAAGCCTTCTGCTGCGTCAACCGCGTGCGCTTCCTGCCCCCGCTGGAAGCCGCGCCGCAGCCGCAAGCCGACGACTGACGCCGCAGCCACCGCATCACAAAGAGAGAAGGGATACAGGAGACCAAGCGATGCAAGTCGATATCAAGACCCAGCAGATCCAGCCGCTGCGCCAGACCTACGGCCATGTCGCGCGCCGTTTCGGCGACAAGCCGGCGTCGCGCTACCAGGAGGCGACCTACGACGTGCAGTCGGAGGTGAACTTCCACTACCGGCCCACCTGGGACCCCCGCTTCGAGCTGTATGACAAGCGCCGCACGGCGATCGTGATGCAAGACTGGTATGCGCTGAAGGACCCGCGCCAGTTCTACTACGGCGCCTACGTTACCGCGCGCGGGCGCCAGCAGGATGCAACGGAGAAGAGCTTTGCCTTCGTCGAGAAGCGCGGGCTGCTGCAGGCGCTGCCGGCCGAATGGCAGGAACGCCTGGCCGTTGGCCTGCTGCCGCTGCGCCATGTCGAGTGGGGCGCCAACATGAACAACTTCTACTGCGCCGACTATGGCTGGGGCACGGCCATCACGCAGGCCTGCACCTATTGCGCGATGGACCGCCTGGGTATCGCCCAATACCTGTCGCGCATCGGCATGCTGCTGGACGGCAATACCGGCGTGGCGCTGGAGCGGGCCAGGGTGGCTTGGCTAGAGAGCGCCGCGTGGCAGCCGCTGCGCCGCTTTGTCGAGCACACCTTTGTCACCGAGGACTGGTTCGAGACCTTCGTCGCCCAGAACCTGGTGCTCGACGGGCTGCTCTACCCGCTGGTCTACCAGCATGCCGACGCGGTGATCGCGCGCGCCTGCGGCACCGGGCTGGCGGTGCTGACCGAATTCATGAACGACTGGCGCGACGAGCACGCACGCTGGGTCGATGCCGTGATCCAGGCCGCCGCGGCCGAGTCGGACGCCAACCGCGTGCTGCTGTCGGGCTGGGCGCGCGCCGCCTGCGCCGAGGTGGCACAGGCGCTGGTGCCGGTGGCCGATGCGCTCACCGGCGAGGACGGCGCGCAGATGGTGGCGCTGTGCCGCGAGCAGTTCGAAGTTCGCCTGGGCAAGCTCGGCCTGGCTGCCTGATCCGCCCGCAACGAACCCCACGGAGACACGCCATGTCAGCGACCGCTGCCAACGTCTACATCGCCCTGCAGAACAACGACGACACCCGACTCATCATCGACGCCATCACCGAGGCCAACCCGCATGCGGTGGTGTCGCAGTTTCCCGCCATGGTCAAGATCGACGCCCCCGGCCACCTGACCATCGTGCGCGAACTGGTGGCCGGCAAGCTCGGCCGCGACTGGGACCTGCAGGAGATCCACCTGAACCTGATCTCGCTGTGCGGAAACATCGACGAAGACGAAGACGCCTTCACGCTGCGCTGGAACGCCTGACCGGACAGCGGCACACAGAACATCACGGAGACATCATGGACGCACGCAAGAAGCTCAACCTGCGCGAGAAGTACGCCTCGATGACGCGGGACCTGGCCTGGGAAACGACCTACGAGCCGATGGACAAGGTCTTCCCGTTCGACAAGTACGAGGGCATCCGCATCCACGACTGGGACAAATGGGAAGACCCGTTCCGCATGACCATGGATGCCTATTGGAAATATCAGTCGGAGAAAGAGCGCAAGCTGTACGCGATCATCGACTCGTTCGTGCAGAACAACGGCCACCTGAACGTATCCGACCCGCGCTACCTGAACGCGCTGCGGCTGTTCCTGACCGGCGTGACGCCGCTGGAATACGCCGCCCACCGCGGCTACGCGCACCTGGGTCGGCATTTCCGCGGCGCCGGCGCGCGCGTTGCGGCGCAGATGCAGTCGGTCGACGAGCTGCGCCACGCCCAGACCCAGTTGCACACGCTGTCCGTCTACAACAAGTACTTCCATGGCTTTGGCGAATGGCGTCACATGCACGACCGGGTCTGGTACCTGTCGGTGCCCAAGTCCTACTTCGAGGACGCGATGAGCGCGGGGCCGTTCGAGTTCATCACCGCGATCTCGTTCTCGTTCGAGTACGTGCTGACCAACCTGCTGTTCATGCCGTTCATGTCGGGCGCCGCCTACAACGGCGACATGGCCACGGTGACCTTCGGCTTCTCTGCGCAGTCCGACGAGTCGCGCCACATGACGCTGGGCCTGGAAGTGGTCAAGTTCCTGTGCGAGCAGGACCCCGGCAATATCCCGGTCCTGCAGAAGTGGCTGGACAAATGGTTCTGGCGCGGCTTCCGCCTGCTCACGCTGGTCGGCATGATGATGGACTACATGCTGCCCAAGCGCGTGATGTCGTGGGCGGAGGCCTGGGAGATGTACTTCGAGCAGGCGGGCGGGGCGCTGTTCAAGGACCTGGAGCGCTACGGCCTGCGCATGCCCAAGTACCACGAAGTGGCCACCAAGACCAAGGACCGCATCACGCACGAAGCCTGGGCCACCTTTTACAACTACGCGGGCGCGGCCGGCTTCCATACCTGGGTGCCCAAGGCCGACGAGATGGCATGGCTGACCGAGAAGTACCCGCAGACCTTCGAGCGCTACTACAAGCCGCGCCTGGACCACTGGCAGGAGCGCCAGCAGGCCGGCGACCGCTTCTACAACGCCACGCTGCCGATGCTGTGCCAGACGTGCCAGATCCCGATGGTGTTCTCGGAGCCGGACGATCCCACCCAGACCTGCTACCGCGAAAGCAGCTACCACGGCATGAAGTTCCACTTCTGCTCGGACGGCTGCAAGGACATCTTCGACGACGAGCCCGCCAAGTACGCGCAGGCCTGGCTGCCGGTGCACCAGATCTACCAGGGCAACTGCGGCGGCGCCACGCTGGAGGACGTGCTCAAGTGGTACCGGCTGAACCCGGGCGCTGACAACCTGGACTTCGAGGGCTCGCAGGACCAGCGCAACTGGAACGCGTGGAAGGGCATCGGGCCTGCCGCCGACGCCGCCTGAAGCGGCCCCATCAAAAGACAAGGAGACAACCATGCCCGTCGTATCCATCGGCGACTACGCCTTCGAGGCAGCCGACCGCGAGGCCGTGTTCCACGGCAACCGCCTGCTCTATATCGGCTGGGACGGCCACCTGCTGTTCTGCGCCCCGCATTGCTTCCCGTTCCCGCCGTCGATGCCGCTGCGCGACGTGGTGGACAAGGTGCTGCCCGGCGTCTACGGCTACCACCCCGACTTTGCCCGCATCGACTGGGGCAAGGTGCAGTGGCTGCGCGGCGGCCAGCCCTGGCAACCCGACCTGGACCGCTCGCTGGAAGAAAACGGCCTGGGCCACAAGGACGTGATCCGCTTCCGCACGCCGGGGCTGGACGGCATCGGCGGCAGCCGCAGCTGAGGCGCATGGTCGAACGCACCACCGGAAGGAGACCAAGATGTATTCGCTGACCATTGAACCGATCGGGCAGACCGTCCCCATCGCTCCTGGGCAGACCGTGCTGGATGCCTGCCTGCGCAACGGCGTGTGGCTGCCCCATGCCTGCTGCCATGGGCTGTGCGCCACCTGCAAGGTGCAGGTGGTGGACGGCGAGGTCGAGCAGGGCGAGGCCTCCAGCTTCGCGCTGATGGATTTCGAGCGCGACAACGGCCAGTGCCTGGCCTGCTGCGCGACCGCGCAGTCGGACCTGGTGATCGAGGCCGACATCGAGGAAGACGCCGATGCGCTGGGCCTGCCGCTGGCCGACTATCGCGCCGAAGTTGTCGAGACGCGCGCCCTGACGCCCACCATCCTGGGCATCTGGCTGCGTGTGAAGGATGGCGGACGCACGGCATTCCAGGCCGGTCAGTACGTCAACCTGAACGTGCCGGGTTGCGACCAGCCGCGCGCGTTCTCGCTGGCCAGCGCGCCGGGCGACGACCTGATCGAACTGCACGTGCGGCGCGTGCCGGACGGGCAGGCCACCGGCTACCTGCACGACCAGCTGGCGGTCGGCGACGAACTGTCGTTCTCCGCGCCCTATGGCCGCTTCTTCGTGCGCAAGTCGGCGCAGGTGCCGATGCTGTTCCTGGCGGGCGGCTCCGGTCTGTCCAGCCCGCGCGCGATGATCCTGGACCTGCTGGCCGCTGGCGAGACCCTGCCGATCACGCTGGTGCAGGGCGCGCGCAACCGTGGCGAGCTGTACTACGACGCGGAGTTCCAGGAGCTCTCGCAGGCCCACCCCAACTTCCGCTACGTGCCCGCGCTGTCGGACGAACCCGCCGACAGCGGCTGGAGCGGCGCGCGCGGCTACGTGCATGACGTGCTGCACCAGCTCTACGCGCAGGACGGCAATGCCGACTTCCGCGGCCACAAAGCCTACCTGTGCGGGCCGCCGCCGATGATCGAGGCCTGCATCCGCACGCTGATGCAGGGCCGGCTGTTCGAGGCGGATATCCACACCGAGAAGTTCCTGTCCGCGGCCGATGCGCAGAACAGCGCGCGCAGCCCGCTGTTCAAGATCTGAGGAGGCCGGCCATGCATACCGTCGAGATCGCCGGCAGCGGGCTGCGCTACTCCTGCGCGCCGGAGCAGAACCTGCTGCGGGCCATGGAAGTGCTGGGCCAGCGCGGCATCCCCGCCGGCTGCCGCGGCGGCGGCTGCGGTGTGTGCAAGGTCCGCATCGAGGCCGGCGACTATCACGCCGGCAAGATGAGCCGGGCCTGCCTCTCCGAAGCCGAGCAGCGCGCCGGGCTGGTGCTGGCCTGCAAGACCTACCCGGACAGCGATATCCGCCTGCGGCCTGTGGCCCTGCTGCAGCGCTGCCTGGAAAAGCAGCGTCGGCGCGAACAGGGCCGGTAACAAGCGAACGAAGCACAAGCAAAGAAGGTGGCACCCACACAACGCCACCCCACCACACCAGGAGACCCATCATGGCATTGACAGGCGTATTGCGACCGGGGCACGTAGCCCTGCGCGTGCTGGAGCTGGAACCGGCGCTGAAACACTACATCGAGGTACTCGGCTTGATCGAAACCGCGCGCGATGCGCAGGGCCGGGTGTTCCTGAAGGCATGGGACGAGCACGACCACCACAGCGTGGTGCTGCGCGAGGCCGACAGCCCGGGCATGGACTACATGGGTTTTCGTGTCGACAGCGGCCACACGCTGGAGCGGCTGGCGCAGGATGTGGAGAAATCCGGCCTGGCCACCGATTGCCAGTGGATCGCCGCGGGCGAGCACCCGCATACCGGCGTGCGCTTTCGCTTCACCATCCCGACAGGGCACGCGATCGAACTCTTTGCCGATAAGGACAAGCTTGGCTGCAAGACCGGCGACCTCAACCCCGACCCCTGGCCGGACGACCTGCGCGGCATGGCGCCCAGCCGCTTCGACCACTGCCTGCTGTATGGCGATGATGTCGACGGCACCGTCAGGCTGTTCCGCGACGTGCTGGGTTTTTCTCTGGCCGAGCAGGTCGTGGCCGGCTCCGACGGCGAGATGCTGATCGGTGCCTTCCTGACCTGCTCGAATAAGGCGCACGACATCGCATTTATCCGGCATCCGGAGAAGAACCGCTTCCACCATGCCTCGTTCCTGCTTGATAACTGGAGCGAGGTGCTGAAGGCGGCCGACATCATCTCCAAGAAGGATGTCTCGCTCGACATCGGCCCGACCCGCCACGGCATCACGCGCGGTGCGACGATCTACTTTTTCGATCCCTCGGGCAATCGCAACGAGGTGTTCTCCGGCGGCTATATCCACTACCCGGACAAGCCCACCATTACCTGGACTGACAACGAGCTGGGGCGCGCGATCTTCTATCACGACAGGAAGCTGAACGAAGCGTTTTTGAATGTGCTGACCTAAACGCGAACGCTCGCCTCCCGCTGGTTTGCCCCCTCTCCCGCTTGCGGGAGAGGGGCACCCAAACGATGGGCGGAGGGTCGCAGTGCGCGATTGCTTCAACATCAGAGAACCAATATGAAAGACTTCAAGAACTTCATCAACGGCGAGTGGGTCGGCACCGCGCGGACCTTCGAGAACCGCAACCCCGCCGATAACAGCCTGATCGGCCACGTGCACGAGGCCGGCAAGGCCGAGGTCGACGCCGCGGTGCAGGTCGCGCGCCGTGCGCTGCAGGGGCCGTGGGGCCGCATGACGGTGGCGCAGCGGGTCGAGCTGCTGCACGCGGTGGCCGACGGCATCAACCGCCGCTTCGACGAATTCGTGCAGGCGGAGATCGCCGATACCGGCAAGCCGTTCGGGCTGGCCAGCCATATCGACATCCCGCGCGGCGCGGCCAACTTCAAGGTTTTTGCCGACCTGATCCGCAACGTGCCGACCGAAAGCTTTGCCATGGACACGCCCGACGGCGGCAAGGCCATCAACTATGCGGTGCGCAGCCCGCGCGGCGTGATCGGCGTGGTGTGCCCGTGGAACCTGCCGCTGCTGCTGATGACGTGGAAGGTCGGGCCGGCGCTGGCCTGCGGCAATACGGTGGTGGTCAAGCCCTCGGAGGAGACCCCCGCCACCGCGACGCTGCTGGGCGAGGTGATGAACGAGGCCGGCGTGCCGCCGGGCGTCTACAACGTGGTGCATGGTTTCGGCCCGGATTCGGCCGGCGCGCTCCTGACCGCGCACCCGCAGGTCAACGGCATTACCTTCACCGGCGAGACCCGCACCGGCGAGGCCATCATGAAGGCCGCGGCCAACGGCGTGCGGCCGGTGTCGTTCGAGCTGGGCGGCAAGAACGCGGGCATCGTGTTCGCCGATGCGGACTTCGACAAGGCCGTGGCCGGCATCACGCGCTCGGCGTTCGAGAACAGCGGCCAGGTGTGCCTGGGCACCGAGCGGGTCTACGTGCAGCGGCCGATCTTTGCGCGCTTTGTTGCCGCGCTGAAGGCGAAGGCCGAGGGGCTGAAGCTGGGACACCCCACCGACGCGGGCGTGACCATGGGGCCGCTGGTGTCGCATGAGCATCGCGACAAGGTGCTGTCGTACTACCGCAAGGCCGCCGAGGCCGGCGCCACCGTGGTCACCGGGGGTGGCGTGCCGCAGATGCCGGGGGCGCTGGCCGAAGGCGCCTGGGTGCAGCCCACCATCTGGACAGGCCTGCCGGAAAGCGCCGCCGTGATCCGCGAGGAGATCTTCGGGCCCTGCTGCCATATCGCCCCGTTCGACACCGAAGAGGAAGTCATCGCGCTGGCCAACGACACCCCGTACGGACTGGCCGCCACGGTCTGGACCGGCGACCTTGGCACCGCGCACCGCATGGGTAGCACGCTGGAGGTGGGCATCTGCTGGATCAATGCCTGGTTCCTGCGCGACCTGCGCACGGCTTTTGGCGGCGCGAAGCAATCCGGCATCGGCCGCGAGGGCGGCGTCCATTCGCTCGAGTTCTACACCGAGCTGCGCAACGTCTGCGTCAAACTGTGAGGCCCACCATGCAGAGCGAACTTATCCGCGAGATCGGCGCCGGCCTGCACCAGGCGCTTGCCACCAGGCGCCCGGTGGCGCCGCTGACCGAGTCCTGGCCGGACCTGAGCATCGACGACGCCTACCGCATCCAGTTGGCCATGGTGCAGCACCGGCTCGACGCCGGCGAGCGCGTGGTCGGCAAGAAGATCGGCGTGACCAGCCGCGTGGTGATGGACATGCTCGACGTGCGCCAGCCAGATTTTGGCCACCTGCTGTCCGGCATGGTCTACCCCGACGGCGCGGCGATTCCCGCCGACACCCTGATCGCGCCCAAGGCCGAAGGCGAGGTTGCCTTCGTGCTGAAGGAAGACCTGGAGGGGCCGGGTGTGACCAATGCCGACGTGCTGCGCGCCACCGCCTACGTGCTGCCTTGCTTCGAGATCGTCGATTCGCGCATCCGCGACTGGAAGATCCGCATCCAGGACACGGTGGCTGACAACGCTTCGTCAGGCGTTTTCGTGCTGGGCGACGCCGCAGTGGACCCGCGCAGCGTGGACCTGGGCACGGTCGGCATGACGCTGGAGAAGAACGGCGAGATCGTCGCCACCGGCGCCGGCGCGGCCGCGCTCGGGCATCCCGTCAATGCAGTGGCATGGCTGGCCAATACGCTTGGCCGGCTGGGCATTGGCCTGAAGCGGGGCGAGGTGATCCTGTCCGGCTCTCTTGCCGCGATGGTGCCCGTAACCGCCGGCGACCGGCTGCGCATCAGCCTGGGCGGCATCGGCTCGGCCGGCGTGCGCTTCGTCTGAGCCCGACCCTTTTTCCAACTCAGCGCAGGACAAGCCATGAACCTGACACAAGACACCATTGCCCGGCTCGCCGGGCACCTGGAGAACGCCGAACTGCAGCGCGAGGCGGTGCGCAAGATTACCGATGAATACCCGGACATGGACTGGGACGACGCCTACGCCATCCAGGACGCCATCCGCGCGCGCAAGGAGGCGCGCGGCACCCGTATCGCCGGGCTCAAGATGGGCCTGACTTCGTTCGCCAAGATGCGCCAGATGGGCGTGAGCGACCCGGTGTACGGCTTCCTTACCGACTACGGCGCCTGCATGGACGGCGCCGCCATCGATACCGGCACGCTGATCCACCCCAAGGTGGAAGCCGAGATCGCCTTCGTGCTGAAGGCGCCGCTCAAGGGGCCGGGCTGCCATATCGGCGACGTGCTGGCAGCCACCGATTTCGTGGTGCCGGCGGTGGAGGTGATCGACTCGCGCTACGAGAACTTCCGCTTCGACCTGAAGAGCGTGATTGCCGACAACACCTCGTCGGCGCGCTTCGTCGTGGGCGGCACGCACCGCGGCGCCGAGGGGCTGGACCTGAAGAACCTGGGCGTGGTGCTGGAGAAGAACGGCGAGGTGGTGGCCACCGCGGCCGGCGCGGCGGTGCTGGGGCATCCGGCCAACAGCGTCGCCATGCTTGCCAACATGCTGGGCGCGCGCGGGCGCGAGCTGCCGGCCGGCACTTTCATCATGACCGGCGGCGTGACCGAGGCCATCGCGGTGGCGGCCGGCGACAACATCACCGTCCGGTACCAGCATCTGGGCACCGTGTCGATGCACTTCACCTGAACCACGGGCCAAGGAGACACACCATGCCAATCATGCAGGTCTTCCTGATCGAAGGCCGTACCGAAGAACAGAAGGCGCGCCTGATCCGCGCGCTGACCGATGCTGCGGTCGAGGCGGTGGGCGCGCCGGTGGAAACCGTGCGCGTGATGATCACCGAGGTGCCGAAGACGCAGTTCGGCATCGGCGGCAAGACCGCCAGGGAACTGGGCCGCTGACGCGGCGGGACCATAGCGAAAAGGACAACGACATGGACATGAAAGCAAACGCCAAGCACAAGGTGGCCATCATCGGTTCCGGCAATATCGGCACCGACCTGATGATCAAGGTGATGCGCCACGGGCGGAACCTGGAAATGGGCGCCATGGTGGGCATCGACGCCGCGTCGGACGGACTGGCCCGAGCCGCGCGCCTGGGCGTGCCGACCACGGCCGAGGGCATCGACGGGCTGGTCGGCATGCCGGGCTTCGGCGATATCCGCATCGCCTTCGATGCCACCTCGGCGGGCGCCCATGCGCACCACAACCACGTACTGCGGCAGCACGGCGTGCGCGTGATCGACCTGACGCCGGCGTCGATCGGCCCGTACGTAGTGCCCGTGGTCAACCTGGACCAGCACCTGGACGCCCCCAACATCAATATGGTCACCTGCGGCGGCCAGGCCACCATCCCCATGGTGGCGGCGGTGTCCCGCGTGGCCAAAGTGCACTACGCCGAGATTGTGGCGTCGATCTCGAGCAGGTCGGCCGGGCCCGGCACGCGCGCCAATATCGACGAGTTCACCGAGACCACCAGTCGGGCGCTGTGCTCGGTGGGCGGCGCCGCGCGCGGCAAGGCCATCATCGTGCTCAACCCGGCGGAACCGCCGCTGATGA
Source organism: Cupriavidus sp. UYPR2.512 (assembly GCF_000379565.1). NCBI lineage: Bacteria > Pseudomonadati > Pseudomonadota > Betaproteobacteria > Burkholderiales > Burkholderiaceae > Cupriavidus > Cupriavidus sp. UYPR2.512. The sequence continues at coordinate 29,104 of NZ_KB903156.1, forward strand.
TGCGCGACACAGTCTTCACCTTGTCGGATGACGGTGATGAAGCGGAAATCGCGGCGAGCGTCGAAGCGATGGCGCAGGCAGTACAGGGCTACGTACCGGGTTACCGGCTCAAGCAGCGCGTGCAGTTCGAGCGTATCGCTGCGTCGGCGCCGTTGAATATCCCCGGCCTGGGACCGATGAGCGGGCTCAAGACCTCGATCTTCCTGGAAGTGGAGGGCGCCGCCCATTACCTGCCGGCCTATGCCGGCAACCTCGACATCATGACCAGCGCCGCGCTGGCCTGCGCCGAGCGCCTGGCCGAGACCCGGCTGTCCGCATGAGCCGCAGGGAGACAAACATGACCGCACAACCCACCAAGAAGCTCTACATCTCCGACGTGACGCTGCGCGACGGCAGCCACGCCATCCGCCACCAGTACAGCCTGGACCACGTGCGCCGCATCGCGGCCGCGCTCGACGCCGCGCGCGTGGATTCGATCGAGGTCGCGCACGGCGACGGGCTGTCGGGCTCCAGCTTCAACTACGGCTTTGGCGCCCATACCGACCTGGAATGGATCGCCGCCGTTGCCGAGACCGTGCGCCATGCCCGCGTGGCCACGCTGCTGCTGCCGGGCGTGGGCACCGTGCACGACCTGCGCGCCGCCTATGATGCCGGCGCGCGTGTGGTGCGCGTGGCCACGCACTGTACCGAAGCCGATGTCTCGCGCCAGCACATTGAATATGCGCGCGAACTCGGCATGGACACCGTCGGTTTCCTGATGATGAGCCACATGACCACACCCGCGGCGCTGGCGCAGCAGGCGAAGCTGATGGAAAGCTACGGCGCCCAGTGCGTGTACGTAGTCGATTCCGGCGGCGCGCTGGGAATGCAGGATGTGCGCGAGCGCTTCCGCGCCTTCAAGGACGTGCTCAAGCCCGAAACCCAGACCGGCATGCACGCTCACCACAACCTGAGCCTGGGCGTGGCCAATTCCATCGTCGCCGTGGAAGAGGGCTGCGACCGCATCGACGCCAGCCTGGCCGGCATGGGCGCCGGTGCCGGCAACGCCCCGCTGGAAGTCTTTATCGCCGCCGCCGAACGCCTGGGCTGGCAGCACGGCTGCGACCTGTACACGCTGATGGATGCCGCCGACGACATCGTGCGCCCGCTGCAGGATCGCCCGGTGCGCGTCGACCGCGAGACCCTGGCGCTGGGCTACGCCGGGGTCTATTCCAGCTTCCTGCGCCATGCCGAGGCCGCCGCGGCGCGCTACGGCCTGGGCACGGTCGACATCCTGGTCGAGCTGGGCAGGCGGCGCATGGTGGGCGGGCAGGAAGACATGATCGTGGATGTGGCGCTGGACTTGCTGGCGCGGCGCAGTGCGCAGGCGGGGCAGGGTGTGTCGTCGGCGGCGGTGGCCTGACCGTCGGCAGGCGCGGTCAGGGCGACGCCGGCGCGTCGACGCAGTCTTCTGCCGGTGAGCGAAACTCCACGCGCCAGCCGGGCAACTCCGCGATCTCGAAGGTCCGGCCCTCGGACGGCAGCAGGTGGTAGCGGGGTTGCCCGGTGATGGTCATGAGCAGGTGCCCGGCCGCATCCAGCGCGACCTCGATGCGCTGCACGCTGTGCCGGTACTCGCCGACGCAGCGCGCGCGGAAGTCAGCCGTGGTCGCGTCGCCGCTTGCCATGCGGTGGAAGACGATATCGTCGACCAGCGGTTCCAGCGGTGCCGCAATGCGGTCAATGGTGCCTTCCCGGTTGTAGAGGAAGGTGAGGGCCAGGCTGTCGGGATGGATTTCGGCGGGTTTTTCGGCGGTGCTGAACACATCGTAATGACGATGGGCGAGCTGGCCGGACATGCCGCGCCAGCGCCAGGCGAGTGCTTTGCCATCGGTATCGATGGTGATCTGCCCGTAGGCGGGGTGGGAGTAATCGCCGGCGTAGTCGTGCAGCGGATGGCTGGGAGCGGTGCCGGCGTGTTGCCGCGCCTGTCGTGCCGACTTGTCGACCCGCAGCTGCGCGAGCATTTCCTGGCGCCGGGCGCGCATGCGGCCGAGCCAGTCGATGGGCGCATGGCCGCACAACTGGTCCAGGGCCGCATAGGTCAGCAGCGCGGTCACCGCGCTGGGTGCCCGGTTGGTCAGCACCGCAATGCCGATGCGTCTGGATGGCATCAGCGTCATCAGTGCCGCCCAGCCCAGCCAGCTGCCGCTGTGCGAGACCGTGCGCTCGCCGCGGTATTGCTCGACCGTGAGGCCAAGGCCGTAATGCTGATCGCCGACCTCCGGGAAATCCGACGTGCCGACATGCACGCCTGGCGTCATCATGTCGCGCACGATCGCCGGCGATAGCAGCACACGCCCGCCAGCCTTGCCTTCATCCAGCAGGCAGCGCATCCATTTCGCCAGGTCCTCCACCGAGGTGGCGAGGCCACCGGCCGGTTTCACAATGGAGGACCAGTTCGCACGCAAGCACTCGCTTGCAACCATCGTATGCGGGTGCGCGTGGTCGGCAGCCGCGGCCAGGGCCTCGGCAGAGAAACCGAAGCGTGAGAAGCCCAGCGGCCGCAGCAGGCGTTCCTCGGTGAAGTCCTCCCAGCGTTGGCCGCTGAGGCGCTCGGTCACATGGCCGGCGATCACGTAGCCAAGGTTCTGGTACTGCCAGCGTTCGCGCAGGTCACGGCTGGGCGCCAGGTGGCGCAGCCGTGCCAGTAGCTCGCTGGTGTCAAGGTCACCCGGTGCATGGAGCCAGTCGTGGCGCGGCATGCCGCTGTGGTGGCAGAGCAGGTCGCGCACCGTGATGCGCTCGGTGGTGACGGCATCGTGCAGCCGGAATCCGGGGATGAGGTCGCGCACGGGCGTGCCCCAGTCGAGCCTGCGCTGGTCCACCAGCAAGCCCAGGCCGGCCGCGGTAAATGACTTGGTGATCGAGCACAGCATGAACTGCGTCGCAGCGGTTACCGGCGCGGGCGCGGCGGTATCCCGGATGCCATAGCCGCGCACCCTCACTGGCTCGCCGTCGCGAATCACGGCAAGTGCGAGCCCGGGGATTTTCCACTCCGCCATCGACTCTTCGACCAGCGCTTCGAATCCGTTCAGCATGGGTGTACCTGGGGGCATGGGCTCCGTATGCTGCCATGTCCGGGCGATGCAGTCGTCCCTTGGGGCGCAGGATTGTGCCTTGCCCACAACAACCTCAACGTCGCCAGCCCTGTGTGTGGCGAACTCGTACCTCCACTCCCCACTCTGGTGGGGATCAGTTCCCCTCAGCCGGACCGTTAGCCAGCGCAACAACGAGCACGGATAGCAGACATTCGCGGGGGCACTACCCCTGCCGATCGCGAACGCCGGGCCGACCAGCAGGAACGGGCGCGCAGTGGCATGCAGCTGTGGGGCATGCAAGGGTTGGATCCATAACAAACGAAGCGCATACGTCTTATTGGACGGTGAGGGAGTGATCATGAATTTCACGAATCTGTCTATCCGCACGCGGCTGCTGGCCGGGTTCGGCACGCTGGCGGGCATGGTGCTGGTGGTGTCGGCGTACTCGTTGCATGCACTCGGGGATGCGACAGCCGGATTCAACGACTATCTGAACGGACTGAACGCCCGCGCAGACATGGCCGCGAAAGTGCGCAGGGCGGTGGACCGGCGTGCCGTCGCAGCGCGCAACCTGGTGCTGGTGACCGATGCGGCCGAGCTGGAGCGCGAGAAAGCCGAGGCCTTGCGCGCGCACCAGGACGTGCAGACGCGGCTGGCGCGGCTCAATGAGATGGTGCGCCAGCCCGGTGTCAGCGATGAGGCGCGCGGGCTGGTCGACGAGGTGGCGAAGGTCGAGGCCCAGTATGGGCCGGTCGCCACGGCCATCGTCGGCCTCGCGGCGGAGCGCAAGATCGACGAAGCGGTTTCCCGTATCGACAAGCAATGCCGTCCGCTGCTGGCGGCGCTGATCAAGGCGACCAACGCCTACGCCGAGTTCACCACGGCGCGCCAGAAGGAGATGGAGCGCAGGCTAGAGGCGGACTATGAGCGCCAGCGCAACCTGCTGATCCTGATTTCGCTGGTATCGGCGGCCATCGCTGTGGTTGGCGGCTTGCTGATCACGCGTGCCATCACGCGGCCGATCCAGCGTGCCGTGGAGGTGGCAGACACCGTGGCCGGCGGTGATCTGGGCGCGCGCATCGAGGTAGACCGCCAGGACGAGACCGGCCGCCTGCTGGCGGCGCTGCGCGACATGAATGAGCGCCTCACGGCCACTGTCACCCAGGTGCGCGCAAGCAGCGGCAATATCGCGGTGAGCACCAGCGAGATCGCCAGCGGCAACGCCGACCTGAGCAGCCGCACCGAGGAGCAGGCGGCTTCGCTGGAGGAAACCGCGGCCAGCATGGAAGAACTGACCGAGACCGTGCGCCAGAACACCGAGAATGCCCGCCAGGCCAGCGAGCTGGCGCGCAATGCGGCGGATGTGGCGCAGCGCGGCAGCACCACGGTGCAGCGCGTGGTCGGCACGATGCAGGACATCAGCGCGAGTTCGAGCAAGATCGCGGAGATTACCGGCATCATCGAGGGCATTGCCTTCCAGACCAATATCCTGGCGCTGAACGCGGCGGTGGAAGCCGCGCGCGCCGGCGAGCAGGGCCGCGGCTTTGCCGTGGTGGCCAGCGAGGTGCGCGGGCTGGCCCAGCGCTCGTCGAGCGCGGCCAAGGAGATCAAGGAACTGATCGAGGCCTCGGGGCGCCAGGTGCAGGACGGCTCGTCGCTGGCCACCGAGGCCGGACAGACCATGGTCGAGGTGACCCAGGCAGTGGCGCGCGTGACCGGCATCGTGGAGGAGATTGCCACGGCATCGGCCGAGCAGACCCGCGGCATCGAGCAGGTCAACCAGGCCATCGTGCAGATCGACCAGGTGACGCAGCAGAACGCGTCGCTGGTGAGCGAGGCGGCCAACGCATCGCGCGCGCTGGAAGAGCAGGGCCGCGAGTTGAGCGAGGTGGTGGCGTTCTTCCGCCTGCCGGGCGAAAACGGCGTTTCGCACCTGGCCGCCGATGCCCAGGGCATCCAGCGCCGCGCGGCGCACAGGCTGGCTGCGGTGTAGCGGCACGTTGGGGCGGCGTGGCTGCAAGGTGGCCCCGGGGCGGGTAAACTGGCCGGTCCCAGCCTCCTTGCCACCGCCATGACCGCCCTGCCTATCTCCTTCGACGACGTCGCTGCCGCCCACGAACGCATCCGCGCGGCGGCCCATCGCACCCCGGTGCTGACCTCTGCCACCGCGGACGCGGCCACCGGCGCGCAGCTGTTCTTCAAGGCCGAGAACTTCCAGCGCATCGGCGCCTTCAAGTTCCGCGGCGCCTACAACGCCATCGCCCAGTTCACGCCGCAGCAGAAGGCGGGCGGCGTGCTCGCGTTCTCTTCCGGCAACCATGCGCAGGCGATCGCGCTGTCGGCCCGGTTGCTGGGCGTGCAGGCGGTGATCGTGATGCCGCAGGACGCTCCCGCGATCAAGATCGAAGCCACGCGCGGCTATGGCGCCGAAGTGGTGCTGTACGACCGCTACCAGGATGATCGCGAAGCGCTGGGCCGGCGCATCGCCGCCGAGCGCGGCATGACGCTGATCCCGCCGTATGACCACCCGCATGTGATGGCGGGGCAGGGCACGGCGGCCAAGGAGCTGTTCGAGGAAACCGACCCGCTGGACATGCTGGTGGTGTGCCTGGGCGGCGGCGGGCTGCTGTCGGGCTGCGCGGTGGCGGCCCAGGCGATGTCGCCCGGCTGCGCCGTGTACGGCGTCGAGCCCGAGGCCGGCAACGATGGCCAGCGCAGCCTGCGCAGCGGCGAAATCGTCCGCATCGACACCCCGCGCACCATCGCCGATGGAGCGCAGACGCCGTTCCTGGGCAACCACACCTTTGCCGTGATCCGCGAGCTGGTGACGGACATCGTCACGGTGTCGGATGCCGAACTGGTGGACACCATGAAGTTCTTCGCCGGGCGCATGAAGATCGTGGTCGAGCCCACCGGCTGCCTGGCCGCCGCCGCGGTGCTGCACGGCAAGCTGGATGTGAAGGGCAAGCGCGTGGGGGTCATCATCTCGGGCGGCAATGTCGACCTGGGCGCCTTCGGCAGCTTCCTGCTGGGTTGAGTCGGGCGGCAGGGAATCCTGGACTGGCCCCGGCCGTCTAACCTGCAATCCGCGACGACACAGCCAGGGGCGGCCATGACGGACAAGCGCCACTATGACGTACTGGATACCGGCGCCGGCAAGCCGGTCAAGCTGTGGACGCGCGGCGTCCCGGTGGAAAGCGCTGCGCGCGAGCAATTGCTGAACACGGCACGGATGCCGTTTATCTTCCGCCATCTTGCGGTGATGCCGGATGTACATCTGGGCAAGGGCTCGACCATCGGCTCGGTGATCCCGACCGTGGGCGCGGTGATTCCCGCCGCGGTGGGCGTGGACATCGGCTGCGGCATGATGGCCGTGAAGACCTCGCTCACTGCCGCTGACCTGCCCGACAACCTCGGGCCGCTGCGCAGCGCGATAGAGCACGCCGTGCCGCACGGGCGCACCGCGCAGGGCGGGCGGCGCGACCAGGGTGCCTGGGGCTCGGCGCCGGCGCCTGTCGATGCGGCATGGGCCGAAATGGCGCCGGGCTTTCGCCGCATCACCGACAAGTATCCGCACCTGGCGCGCACCAACCATCGCAACCACCTGGGCACGCTCGGCACCGGCAACCACTTTATCGAGGTGTGCCTGGACGAGGCCCAGTCAGTCTGGTTCATGCTGCACAGCGGCTCGCGCGGCGTCGGCAATGCCATCGGCACGACCTTCATTTCGCTGGCGCAGCAGGACATGCGCAAGCACCTCGCCAACCTGCCGGACCGCGACCTGGCCTACCTGGTCGAGGGCTCCGAGCATTATGAGGATTACATCTTCGCCGTGTCATGGGCCCAGGCCTACGCGCGCCGCAACCGCGAACTGATGATGGAGGCGGTGCTGGCCGCGGCGCAGCGCGTGCTGCGCAGGCCGTTCCAGGCGCGGCTGGAGGCGGTCAACTGCCATCACAACTACGTGCAGAAGGAACACCACTTCGGCGCCGACGTGCTGGTGACGCGCAAGGGCGCGGTCAGTGCGCGCGTGGGCGAACTGGGCATCATCCCGGGATCGATGGGCGCGCGCTCGTTTATCGTGCGCGGCAAGGGCAACCCGGAGTCGTTCTGCTCATGCAGCCACGGCGCGGGCCGAACCATGAGCCGCAGCGAGGCCAAGCGCCGCTTCACCGTGGCCGACCAGGTGCATGCGACCGAGGGAGTCGAATGCCGCAAGGATGCCGCGGTGATCGACGAGATCCCGATGGCGTACAAGGACATCGATGCGGTGATGGCGGCGCAGGCTGACCTGGTGGAGATCGTGCACACGTTGCGGCAGGTGGTGTGCGTGAAGGGGTGAGTGGGGGTGAGCGTTGCCAGGAAGCGACCGTCGGCTTCTGATCCGGCCTGATGGCCAGCTGGCATGCGCCCGGGGCCACCGGATTGTCGCGGCCATCCCGCAGGCACGAACGCGCTCTCACGGGGGCTGGCTTGCGCCCGCGTGGCAACGATGGACTATGGGAAGTCGGGGGATCCGCCTGCTGTGGCCTGGCCGGTGCCCCAGGTGGGTCAGTCGAGGAGCAGATTGATCTTCGTCGCGAATTTCTGCCAGCGATCGATGTCGGAACTCACCAGCTTCTGGAATTCAGCGGGCGTGCTTGTCGTCGTGGCAAAGCCGAGCTGCGTCAGCGATGCCTTGATCTCGGGCTTGGCGATGGCCCTGGCGATTTCCGTGTTCAGCCTTTGCACGATCTCGGGCGGCGTATTTGCCGGGGCGAGGATGCCGAACCACTGGTCGACGTCATAGCCGGCCACGCCAAGCTCGCTCACGGTGGGTACGTCGGGCAGGAACGGTGAGCGCGCCTTCGAGGTGACGGCGAGCGCGCGCAGCTTGTTGCTTTTCAGGTAGGGGATGGTGTTGGTCAGCGTGTTGATGCTGACATCGGCCTGGTTGCCGAGCACGTCGGCGATGGCGGGGGCGCAACCCTTGTACGGCACATGCAGCATATCCATCTTTGCCGAGACCTTCAGCAATTCGCCGGCCAGATGCTGCGGGGTGCCGTTGCCGCACGACGCATAGCTGGGGGGTGAGCCGCTCTTGCCCGCCGCCAGCAGGTCGTTGAAGTTGCGGAGCTTCGAATGCGATGGCACGGCGATTACCGATGGCACCGAAGCGAAGGTGATGACGGCGCTGAAGTCGGACTTGGGATTGAACTGCAGCTTCTTGAAGACGCTCGGGTTGATGGCAAAGCTGCTGTTGACGATGAGCAGCGTATAGCCGTCGGCAGGGCTCTTGGCGACGAACTCCGCGCCAATATTGCCGCTGGCGCCGGGCCGGTTGTCGACGACCACGGGCTGCCCCAGCGACTTGCTGAGGTCATTCCCGATCAGGCGCGCAAGGGAATCGGTCCCCCCTCCGGCCGGGAACGTTACCACCACGCGGATCGGCTTTTGCGGGAAGGTACTGGCGATATTGGCTTCGGCGCGCCCGGGCAGGGTGCCCAGGCTGCCTGCGACAAACAGGAGCGATGCCAGACTGCTGACGACGGATAGGGGTCTCATTGATATGCCTCGTCGGTTAGGGTGAAGGAAGCGGAAAAGCTGGTCAATCGGGGTCTATACGCACCGCCTGGCAGCACTCGCCGCCAGCGCGCGCCAGTGCCGCAGCCGCCTCAAGCGCTTCAGCGGAGCCGGCGTGGATACGGTAGAGGGGTTGCCCTGGCGCTACCTTTGCACCGATCGCGCACAGCATGTCGACGCCTGCACCGCCATCGCGCGGCGCCCCGGCGGCGCGCGCCACGCCGGAAATCTGCAGGCCATCGACGCCCGTCACCCGGCCCCGCATGGCGGCGGGCACGACCTGCGTATGCGTACCCGGCGCCACTGGATCGGGGCGAACGCCCTGCGCGGCGGCGATGCGATCGAACGCGGCCTTGGCCTTGCCTTCATGCAGCAGCACGGCCGCAATTTGCATGCCGTGTTCGGGCGAGTCCACGCGGGGATCGAATGCGATGATTTCGCCGGCAAAGCGCAGGGCTTTTTCACGCAGGTCGGCGGGTGCATCGGGAGCGTTGTCGAGCACGAGTCGGACGTCGCGCACTTCCAGCGCGGGGCCGATGCCGCGCCCGATCGGGCGGCTGCCGTCCGTGACCAGTGCGCGTACGTGCAGGCCCAGTCCCTTGCCGACGTGTTCGAACAGCGCGCCCAGCGCCTCGGCATCGGCGCGCGTTGCCAGCTTGGTTTGCGGCCCGTAGGGCAGGTCGACGATGACGTGGGTGGCGCCGGCGGTGTACTTCTTCGACAGGATCGACGCCACGGACCAGCGCCGCGAATCCAGCCGCAGCGGCCGCGTGATGGCGTTCATCACATCGTCGACCACCGAATGGTTCAGCCGTCCGTTCCACGCGATGCAGGCGCGCGCCTGGGCCACGCATCGACGCACGTCTTCATGCGCCAGGTCGACCCGTGCGATGGTCTCCATGGCATCGGCGGTGCCGGCGGCAGAGGTGATCGCGCGCGACGATGTCTTGGGCATCGCCAGCCCGTAGGCCGCGACGATCGGCACCACGATCAGCGTGATGCGGCTGCCGGGAACGCCCCCCATCGAATGCTTGTCGACGACTACCGGTTCGTCCCAGTCGATGCGGGGTGTGAAGGCGGTACGCGCGCGTGCCAGTGCCACCACTTCCTCTTCTGTGAGCGTGCGGGTTGCGGCAACGAGGAACTCGGTCAGCTCTGCCTCGGTGTACCGTCCGGCGATCGCGTCCTGAAGCACGGCAACGTAGGCAGCTTCGTCGAGCGGCTCGCCGCGCAGCTTGACCATCAGGTTGGTGCGGCTGGCCGGCCGTTCGGCGGCGGATGCCCTGGTGCCGTTGCGCAAGGCTTCGACAAAGCGTGCCGTGCCCGCTTCCAGCGTGCTGTCGTTCGACACCGTGATACACGGGACGTGTGGCGGTACCGGTGCCCCCGCGCGTGCCACGCGGCTGGCAACCTGGTCGCCCGATTCCCGCCCGCGCGCGGCAATGCGCCGGGCAAGCACGTCACGTGGTGCCGTTACCAGGACCACCACGAAACGGGGCAAGCGAGCCGCAAGTTCCGCGATGACGCCGCGCGAGCCATTGGCCACGACGTTGCGACCGCGTTCGAGCTCGCACATCAGGGATCTCGGCAATCCGTAGCGCAGGTCGTGCGCGTCCCAGGTCACCAGGAACTCTCCGCTTTGCTGGCGCCGCACGAACTCGGTTTCCGAGACACCCTCGTGCTCCTCGCCAGCAGAGCCGTCGGGACGCGTAATAACGCGCCGCGCAAAAACGTAATCGTCATCGAGCGCGGCACGTGCACCGTCGATCAGGGAGTCCTTGCCAGCGCCACTGGGCCCCACAACAAAGAAGAATGTGCCGGTCGCCTTCATGAGAATTACCTTAGATGTCGAAGTTATGTGGCTATGCTAGCACCGGCCAAGGGGGTGTCAAGATAAGTTCGATGTCTAAGGTAATGCAAGCAACGGGCCAGCGCCCGCAAATCCAGTGTGTACGCGGGATTCGCGGACTTATAGGGGAAAACACGGGGAACCGGGGGCGCGGTGACGGTGCCCCATGCATGGGTTGCGGGCATCGTGCACTGATGAAGTGAACGCTACATGGAGAGGCGTTGCGATGAGGTGGTGGTGTCGGCGTGCGAGCGCCGGAGGCGCTATCATGTGCGCTGTCGCTGGCACCGGGTCGTCCGGTGCCACATGCATACGCTCTACTTTCCCTCACAACTATGGCCACAAGAAAGCCGGATGCTCCCGTCCCGATCACGCCTGCGGATGAAGCCGATGAAGAACGGCTTGCCCACCTGGTGAAGGATGCCGCCCGGGCCTATATCCGGGCGCTGCAGCTGCGCCTGGCGGAACATTCGGTCTCGTATGGGCACTGGACGATCCTGCGCATCCTGTGGCGCCATGACGGCGTGTCGCAGCGAGAGCTGAGTGAACGGGCCGGCGTGACCGAGCCGACGACGTTTGCGGCAGTCAAGGCGCTGGAGGCGCTGGGCTACGTGGAACGCACGCACCTTCCCGGCAACAAGAAGAAGGTGCATGTGTTCCTGAGCAAGACCGGACGCGCGCTGCGCCGCAAGCTTGAACCGCTGGCGACCGAGGTGAATGAACTCAGCGTGGAAGGTGTGAGCGAAGAAGACGTGCTGACCACGCGCCGCGTGCTGATTACGATAGCGAAGCGGCTGGTCGCCGACGAAGTCGCGTCGGCAGAACATGGGCGGCGGGTCCCGTCCACACAGGAGGTAGGGCGCCTGCTCTCGGATCTGTAGACGACCCGCAACGGAAAAGACCCTCGCCGGGCGAGACCGGAAAGGGTGAATGCCTTGGGTAGAAGGCGTGAATCGGTCAGGGGGCCCTGGGCCCCGCAGGTGTCAGGCTTCGTCGAGTCCGATATCCACGGCAGGGGCAGACTGGGTGATCTTGCTCGTGGAGATGTAGTCCACGCCCGTTTCCGCCACGGCCCGGATCGTTTCCAGGCGGATGCCGCCTGACGCCTCGACCTTGGTCCGGCCATTGACGATCTGCACGGCTTCCTTCATGTCGGGCACCGACATGTTGTCCAGCATGATCACGTCGACACCGGCTGCCAGGGCTTCATGCACCTGTTCCAGCCGGTCGCATTCCACTTCCAGCTTGGTCAGCACGGGCAGCTTGCGGCGCACGCGTGCCACGGCGGCAGCGATACTGCCGCACACGGCGATGTGGTTGTCCTTGATCATCACGCCGTTGTCCAGGCTCAGCCGGTGGTTCAGTCCGCCGCCACAGGTCACCGCGTGCTTTTCCAGCGCGCGCAGGCCCGGCGTGGTCTTGCGGCTGTCGATCAGGCGCGCCTTGGTATGGGCGATGGCCTGGGCATAGGTTGCCGTATGGTTGGCGATGCCGCACAGCCGCTGCATGATGTTCAGCGCGGTGCGCTCGGCCGTCAGGACGCTGCGTGCATTGCCGCTCACGTTAAGCAGCACCGCGCCTTTCTCAACCTTGTCGCCGTCGGCGACGCGCACATCGACCGAAAGCGTCGGATCGTAGCGCGCGAAGATGCGTGCCGCCACGTCGATGCCGGCGATAAGCATCGGCTCGCGGGCGTTCATGCAGAAGGTGCCGGTCTCTCCCGGTTCAATCATGGTCTGGACGGTCAAGTCGCAGATGCCAATGTCTTCGGTCAGCCAGAGGTCGATCAGCTTGTCCGTGGCGAAAATGTCGTACATGAAGGGCTCCTGAACGGTGGTTGCGGTACTTCAGTAATCTTAGAGATCGAATTACATGACGCAATACTAGCCCTTCCATGCGCCATGTCAAGTAATATTCGAGATCTAAGATAAAACGCAAGCCTACCGCGCAAACTGCCCCAGCACCGTCCCGATTGCCTCCAGCCCCGCCTCGATCATGTGCTGCATGTAGGTGCCCATCTGCGGCATCACCAGCATCAGCACCAGCAGCCCGCCTGACAGCGTGACCGGGAAGCCGACCGCAAAGATCGACAGTTGCGGCGAGGCGCGGTTCAGGATGCCCATCGCCAGGTTCAGCGTCAGCAGCGCGGCGATCATCGGCAGCGCCAGCAGCAGGGCGGCGGAGAACACCATGCCGCCGGCGCGGGCCACGGCCATGGCGCCGCCGGCGGACAGCGGCGTGCCGCCGATGGGCAGGCCGTTGAAGCTGTCGACCAGCGTGCCCAGCATCAGCAGGTGGCCGTCCAGCGCCAGGAACAGCAGCATTGCGATCAGGTTCAGGAAGCGCGACAGCACCATGGTCTGGCCGCCGGCGGCGCGGTCGAAGAACGAGGCAAAGGACAGGCCCATCTGCAGGCCGATGATCTCGCCGGCCTGCTGCACGGTGGCAAAGACCAGCCGCATGGCGAAGCCGGTGGCCAGGCCGATGCCGACTTCGTTGAGGATGATCATCAGCCCGCCGAAGGAGTACACCGTCATCACCGGCAACTGCGCGATGGTGGGCGACACCACCATCGCGATCACGGCGGACAGCGCGATCTTGACGCGGCGCGGGATGGTGGATTCACTGAACAGCGGCGCGGTGCCGATCAGGGCCAGGATGCGGAAGAAGGGCCACAGGAACGCCGCGAGCCAGCTGTAGAGCTGGGCTGAGGTGAATTCGACCACGGCGGGGAGTCAGCGGGCAGGGGGGGGCGGTGGGGGCGACGAGGGCGAGCGCGGCCGCAGTCAGTGCGCCAGCGCGGGAATGCTCTGGAACACCTCGCGCATGTAGTCGACCATGGCATTGATCATCCACGGCCCGGCCAGCACCATGGTGGCGAACAGCGCAATCAGCTTGGGGATGAAGCTCAGCGTCATCTCGTTGATCTGTGTCGCGGCCTGGAACAGGCTGACCACCAGGCCGGCGGCCAGCGCCACCAGCAGCAACGGGGCGGCCAGCAGCAGGGTCATCTTCATCGCCTGGGTGGCGATGGTCATTACGGTCTCGGGTGTCATGGCTCGGACTCTGCGGTGTGTGGCGGGCGCTGGGGCCGCCTCAGTTCATGAAGCTCTGCGCCAGCGAACCCAGCAGCAGTTGCCAGCCGTCGACCAGCACGAACAGCATCAGCTTGAACGGCAGCGAGATCGTGGCCGGCGGCACCATCATCATCCCCATTGCCATCAGCACGCTGGCAACGACCAGGTCGATGATCAGGAACGGGATGAAGATGGTGAAGCCGATCTGGAACGCGGTCTTCAGCTCGCTGGTGACGAAGGCCGGCACCAGGATGCTGAGCGGCACTTCCTCGGGGCCCTGCATCTCTGGGGCCTTGGCCATCTGCGCGAACATGGCCAGGTCTTTCTCGCGGGTCTGGCGCAGCATGAAGGCCTTGAGCGGCTCCGCGGCCTTGGCCGCGGCGGCCTCCAGGCTGATCTTGTTTTCCGACAGCGGCTTGTAGGCGTCGTTGTAGACGCGGTCGAACACCGGCGCCATCACGAAGAAGGTCAGGAACAGCGACAGGCCCACCAGCACCTGGTTGGGCGGCGAGGTGGCGGTGCCCAGCGCGCTGCGCAGCAGGCCCAGCACGATGATGATGCGGGTGAAGCCGGTCATCATCAGCATTGCCGCGGGCAGGAACGACAGCGAGGTCAGCAGCACCAGCGTCTGCACCGGCAGCGACCAGATCTGGCCGCCACCCGGGGCGGGCTTGCTGATAACGCCGGGCAGTGCCTGGGCCCAGGCCGGCGCGGGCGCGAATGCCAGTACGGCGGTGGCCAGCATCAGCGCCAGCAGGGCAAGCATCGGGAAGCCGCGCGCGGCCGCAGTGTCGCGCGCGGCGCGGGCATGGCGCCGCAACGCGGCACTCGGGAAATTCATGACTTGAAGTGATCCTGCATCGAACGCAGCAGCTTTTCGGCAAAGGTGCCGCCACCGGGCTGTTGCGAGGGGCCTGCACCGCCGCTGGCGGCGAGGGGATGGGCTGCGGTGGTGCCCGCAGGCAGGGTATGCAGCGGCCGGATCTCGCCAGGGCTCACGCCCAGCACCAGCCAGGTATCACCCACTTCCACCAGCACCAGGCGCTGGCGTGCGCCAAGCATGGTGCTGCCGACCACCTTCATCGCGCCACCGGTGGCGTGACGCACCAGGCCGGCACGCCGGGCCACCCAGGCCATGCCCAGGATCAGCGCGACAATGGCGAACAGCCCCAGCCCGGCCTGCGCCAGGCTGGCCGCGCCGCTGATGGCGGGCACATGCGTGCCATCGGCGGCCATGGCGGCCCCCGGCAGCGCCGCAAGCACGGCCAGGCTGGCGCGCGTCTGCATGATCATTTGTTCAGCTTCCGGATGCGTTCGGACGGCGTGATGATGTCCGTCAGGCGGATGCCGAACTTGTCGTTCACCACCACTACCTCGCCCTGCGCGATCAGGTAGCCGTTGACCAGCACGTCCATCGGCTCGCCGGCCAGGCCGTCCAGCTCCACCACCGAGCCCTGCGCCAGCTGCAGCAGGTTCTTGATGGGCACCTTGGTGCGGCCCAGTTCCACGGTCAGCTGCACCGGGATATCAAGAATCATCTCGATATCGTTGCGGAAGCCGCTCGGCGCTTCCTTCGCCAGCGGCTGGAAGACGGTGGCGGCGGCCGGGGTGGCCGCGGGTGGGGCCGCTGGTGCGGCAGCTGCGGGGATTCCGGCGGATGTGGCGCTGGTCTGCTCGGCCAGCGCGCTGGCCCAGTCGTCCATCGGATCGACGGGCTTGTCCTCGATGCCGTCACTCATAATCGCTGTCCTCGGTGTCCAGGTGGGAATCGCCGTCCTGGTGATTGATCATTCGTTCTACCCGCAGCGCGTACTGGCCGTTCATCGTGCCGAAGCCGCATTGCATGACGGGCACGCCGTCCACCTTGCCGAACACCTTCTCCGGCAGCTCGATCGGCAGCACGTCGCCGGCGCGCATCGCCAGCACTTCAGCCACGGTGCTCTGCAGGTGCGCGAACTCGGCCACCAGCTCCACCTCGGCCGCGCGCAGCTGCGTGGACAGTTGCGTGACCCAGCCCTTGTCGACTTCCTTCTCGTCCTGCAGCGGATTCATCAGCAGGTCCTTGAGCGGCTCGATCATCGCGTACGGCAGGCAGACATGAAGCTGCCCGCCGACGGCGCCCAGTTCGATATGGAAGGCGGTGGTCACCACGGCCTCGTTGTGGGTGGCGACGTTGGCAAACTTGGGGTGCATCTCCGAGCGGATGTACTCGGTCTCGATCGGGTGCACCGTGCGCCAGGCGTTGCCGTAGCTGGCCAGCGTCAGCTCCAGCATGCGCTGGATGATGCGCTGCTCGGTCTGGGTGAAGTCGCGGCCTTCCACGCGGGTGTGGAAGCGGCCGTCGCCGCCGAACAGGTTGTCCACCACCAGAAACACCAGGTTCGGGTCGTAGACGAACAGTGCCGTGCCGCGCAGCGGCTTCAGGTGGACCAGGTTCAGGTTGGTCGGCATCGGCAGGTTGCGCGCGAAATCGCCGAATTTCTCGATCCTGATGCTGCCCACGGTGATGTCCGCGCCGCGGCGGATGAAATTGAACAGCGCCGTGCGCATCGAGCGCGCAAAGCGCTCGTTGATGATCTCCAGCGTGTGCAGGCGGCCGCGGATGATGCGTTCCTGCGTGGCCAGGTTGTAGGGGCGCACCCCGCCCTCGTCGAGCGCAGGCTCGCTGGCCTTGGGCGTATCGGCTTCGCCGGATACGCCCTTGAGCAGCTCGTCGACCTCGTCTTGCGAGAGGAACTTGTCGTAGGCCATCTAGTGTCCTGCCCCTTGTGCGGCGTTATGGATGAATCCGGTGCGGCCCTGGCTTGCGCTTACTGCACCACGAAAGAGGTGAAGAGCACGTCCAGCACCCGCTGCGCCGGCAGGCCGTTGGCAAACGGCTTGCTGATGGTGTCGCGGATATCGTCGGCCAGCTTGCGCTTGCCTTCGACGGTGGCCAGGTCGGCAGGCTGCCTGGCCGACAGCAGCAGCAGGATGCGGCTGCGTGCCTCTGGCAGGTACTGGGCCAGGCGTGCCTGGGTCTCGGCATCTGCCACCTTCAGCGACAGGCCGGTGTGCAGGAAGCGGTCGCCGTCGTCGCTGCGCAGGTTGACGGTGAACGCGTCCAGCGGCACGAAGATCGGCGGCGGTACGACCGGCGCGGCGGGCGCAGCGGGCGCCGCCGGCTGGCGGTTGCTCAGCACGCTGCCCAGCACGAAGCCTCCGGCGCCCAGTACCACCACCAGCACGCCGGCGCCGATCAGCAGCAGCCGGCCGCGCTTGCCTGTGTTGCCAGTCCGGGGAGGAGAAGCCGTGTTCGCCATGAGAAGCCTGTATCGGAATGCCTGCCATTCTTCCGGAATCGCAGGCCAGCAAAGGGCCGAAAAAAAGGGGGAAACCCTTTCAGCTTGGCCATTTGAGCGGAAAGGGGGCAGGCACGGCTACGCGAGCGGGCGCCGTTTGGGTTGCGCGCCTGCAGGCTGGTTAACGCTTGTTGAGGAGGGAACTTGAGTGTTGGTGTTTTGGTGGGGGGATTGGCGGGGATAGGGGGTGGCACTGCGGTTGGGTGTCGTTCTTGGCGGGCGTGGGCTGTTTCGCCGGCGTAGCCGGCGAGTCACTTTCTGTCCGAGCGACAGAAAGTGACCAAAGAACGCGTCGCCTATGCGGCTGGCAATCCATTCCTCGCCGTTGGTAGTTCGGGCGGCGGTGATTTCCGTTCGATGTGGGTGCCCGTTCGAGCCTGCTACGCCATGTGAGTCAGGGACAGTGCCTGCGTTAACCCACTATTGAACGATCCCCATGCAGGGCGTAGGCCGCCTGCTGCCGACCGTAT